>NZ_JAALEH010000041.1:0-46812 GCF_011058195.1 Rhodococcus sp. 14C212
ACCTGGTCGGGATGTTCGTCAACACCGTGGTCCTGCGCACCCCGGTGCGCCCGGACGTCGCCTTCGCCGACCTGGTGGCGCAGGTGCGCGAGGCCGACCTGGCCGCCTTCGCCCACGCCGACCTGCCCTTCGACCAGGTGGTCGAGGCGGTGCGCCCGGCCCGGTCCACCGCGCACCACCCGCTGTTCCAGGTCTCGCTCGCGCTGGCGAACTTCGAGGAGCCGGAGCTCGAGGTCGCGGGCCTGCGCATCGAGCTGCAGGACGTCGCCCACGAGGCCTCACCCTTCGACCTGAGCCTGACACTGCATGAACGCACGACCGCCGACGGCGAACCCGCCGGTCTCGAGGTGACACTCGGTTACGCCACCGACTTGTTCGACGACGTCACCGCGCGGACCCTCGCCGCCCGCTTCGGCCGGCTGCTGACGGCGGTCGCCGAGCACCCGCACGCCGCGATCGGCGACGTCGACCTGCTCGACGCGCAGGAGGCCGACGACCTGCGCACCAGCGCGGGCCCGCAGCCCGTCACCCCGGTGACCCTGCCCGAGCTGCTGCACGCCGCCGCGGCCGCGCGACCCGACGCCGTCGCCGTGGTCACCGACGACCGGCAGGTCACCTATCGCGAGCTCGACGCCCGCGCGACGCGGCTCGCCGACGCGCTCACCGCGCGCGGCGCCGGTCCCGGCACCCTCGTCGCCCTGGCACTGACCCGATCGTTCGAATCGGTGCTCGCGGTCTGGGCGGTCGCACGGACCGGAGCGGCGTTCGTGCCCGTCGACCCGCGGCACCCGCAGGAACGGATCGAGTACATGCTCGCCGACTCCGGCGCCGTCCTGGGCATCACCGTGACCGCGCACCACGATCGCCTGCCCGGCTCGCTCGGGTGGCTGGTGCTCGACGGCCCGGACGCCGACACGCGCCTCGCGCTCGTCCCGCAGCGGCCGCGCGCCGCGGCCGTGCACGTGGACGATCCCGCCTACCTGATCTACACGTCCGGCTCGACCGGCACCCCGAAGGCCGTCACGGTCACCCACCGCGGACTGGGCAACCTCGTTGCCGCGCAGCGGGAAACCCTGGCGCTGACCGCGCAGGCCCGGATCGCGCACATCGCCTCGCCGAGCTTCGACGCCGCGGTGTTCGAACAGCTCGCCGCGTTCGCGGTCGGCGCGCGGCTCGTGGTCGTACCGCCCACGGTGGTCGGCGGCGCCGAACTCGCCGACCGGCTTCGCGCGGCCCGGGTCAGCCACCTCGTCGTCACCCCCGCCGCGTTGTCGACGCTGGAGCCGGCGGCATTGACGTCGGTCGAGGTGCTGGCAGTGGCCGGGGAGGCGGTCGGAACCGAGCTGGTGGACCGGTTCGCCGGGGGCCGGACGATGCTGAACCTGTACGGGCCGACGGAGGCCACGATCTGGGCGACGGCCTCGGCGGCACTGACGCCGGGACGGGCGGTGACGATCGGCTCGGCCGTGCGCGGGGTGACGCCGCTGGTGCTCGACGGGCGGTTGCGGCCGGCCCCGGTGGGCGTGGTGGGGGAGTTGTACCTGGCCGGGGACGGGCTGGCGCGGGGCTACCACGGGCGGGCGGGGTTGACCGCGGGCCGGTTCGTGGCGCACCCCGATCGGCCGGGGGCGCGGATGTATCGCACCGGCGACCTGGTGCGGTGGGTGCGGGCCGGGGGCGGGCTCGAACTCGAGTACCTCGGCCGGGGTGATCATCAGGTCAAGGTGCGCGGGATGCGGGTCGAGGTCGGGGAGATCGATGCGGTGCTGGCCGGGTTGCCGCAGGTGGACTATGCGGTGACGGTGGGCCGGACCGGTCCGGCCGGGTCGCCGGTACTGGTGTCGTACGTGCTGGCGGCGCCGGGTTGCGAGGTCGAGGCCGAGTCGCTGCGGGCGCGGGTCGCCGAGTTGCTGCCCGCCCATCTCGTGCCGGCGGCGGTCGTCGTGCTCGACGAGGTGCCGCTGACCCCGGTGGGCAAGCTGGATCGGGCGGCGCTGCCCGAGCCGGTGTTCACGGCCGGGTCGGGGCGCGCCCCGCGCACACCGACGGAGGAGGCGGTGGTGGCGGCGTTCGCGCAGGTGCTCGGCCTCGCGCAGGTCGGGATCGACGATTCGTTCTTCGACCTGGGCGGCAACTCCCTCGACGCCACCCGCGTCTGCGATCGGCTCGGCGCCGCCCTCGGGACCGCCGTGCCGGTGATCCAGCTGTTCTCGGCGCCCACCCCGGCGGCCCTGGCCGCCCGCATCGAGGACCCGGACACCGCCGGGCAGCCCGACTCGCCGTTCGCGGTGCGGCTGCCGCTGCGCACCGAGGGCGACGGCGCCCCGCTGTTCTGCGTGCATCCGGCGGCCGGACTGGCCTGGTCCTATGCCGGGCTCGCCGCGCAACTCGCCCCCGGGCGGCCGGTGTACGGACTGCAGTCCCCGCACCTCGACGGCCTCGAGGACGCCCCGGAGACCATCGCCGCGTACGCCGAGCGGTACGTCGACGAGATCCGCGCGGTCCAACCCACCGGCCCGTACCACCTGCTCGGCTGGTCCCTCGGCGGATTCATCGCGCACGCCGTCGCCGCGCGGCTGCGTGAGACCGGCGAGGAGGTGGCGCTGCTCGCGCTGCTCGACGCGGACCTGATCGCCCGCGACGTCGCCGCGCCGGACCCGCTGACGGTCGGCGAACTCGTCGCCACCCTCGGTTCGTCGCTGGGCCTGCCCGACGCCGATCCGGCGCTGACGGCCGCCGAGGCCGCCGCGCTGATCCGGACCCACACCGGGGCCCCCGTCGACGCCGGTCACCTCGACCGGATGACCGCCGCCTACAACGGTTCGGCGTCGCTGCTCGCCGGGTACCGGCCACCGCTCTACGACGGCGATCTCGTCTTCGTCACCGCGACGGCCGACAAGACGCACCACGCCGGGGGCTTCGCCGGCTGGCGGCCCTACGTCACCGGCGCGATGCACAACCACCTGCTCGACGTCGCGCACGACCGGATGACCGCACCCGACGCGGTGCCCGCCCTGGCCGCGGTGCTCGATCGGCACCTCGGCGACGACCGGTACCTCGCCGCGTCCTGATCCCGCAGTCCACCCCTTCCGAACGGAGCACCATGTCCCCCTCGACCCCAGCCGTCCTCGTCGACGCCGTCACCAAGAGCTTCGGGCCGGTCCCGGCCCTGTGCGGCGTGAGCTTCACCGCCGAGGCCGGTGAGGTCCTCGGCGTCCTCGGCCCCAACGGCGCCGGAAAGACCACCACCGTGAACATCCTGTCCACCCTGCTGCGGCCGGATTCCGGGCGCGCCGTCGTCGCCGGCCACGACGTCGTCGCCGACGCGGCCGGGGTGCGCCGCGCCGTGATGCTCACCGGCCAGTACGCCGCCCTCGACGACATGCTCACCGGCTTCGAGAACCTGGTCCTGTTCGCCCGGCTGCTCGGGCTGCGGCGCCGCGCGGCCCGCGCCCGCGCGCGGGAACTGCTCGCCGAGTTCGACCTCGAGGACGCCGCCGACCGGCGGGTCGGCAAGTACTCCGGCGGCATGCGCCGCCGCATCGACATCGCCTGCGGGCTCGTCGTCCCGCCCCAGGTGGTGTTCCTGGACGAGCCGACCACCGGGCTCGATCCGCGCAGCCGCCAACGGGTCTGGGACCTGATCGCCGGCTTCAAGTCCCAGGGCGTCACCACGCTGCTCACCACCCAGTACCTCGAGGAGGCCGACCTGCTCGCCGACCGGATCGTCGTCATCGACCGGGGCACCGTCGTCGCCGAGGGCACCCCCGCCCAGCTGAAACAGCGCGTCGGCGCGACCTTCTGCGAGGTCGTCCCGGTGCGGGTGGCCGACGTGCCGGCCGTGGCGCACGTGCTCGGCCGGTTCGCGCCCGCCGCGGCGATCGAGGTCGCCGCCGACCGCGTCACGATCCCCGCCCCGCACGGCGCCGGCACCCTGGCGCAGGTCGCCACGGCCGTCGCCGCCCACGGCGTCGCCGTCTCCGACATCGCGCTGCGGCGACCGTCGCTGGACGAGGTCTTCCTCGCCCTCACCGCCGCCCGGCCGCGATTCGAGGTGGTGGCATGACCACGACGTCCGTCGCACCGGTTCCCTCGCCGCTCTACCAGTGGTGGGTGCTGTCCGTGCGCACCCTGGTCCCGGCGATCCGCGGGGGCGAACTCGTCACCGCACTCGTCGCGCCGCTCGTGTTCACCGTCGGGTTCTACGTGCCGCTGCAACGCGTGATCGCCCTGTTCACCGGCGGAACCGTCGCCTACGGGCAGTTCCTGATGCCGCTGATCGCGTTGCAGGCCGTGTCCTTCACCGCGATCTCCGCCGCCTTCCTGGCCGCGACCGACGCGGTGCACGGCATCGACCGCCGCTTCGCGACGATGCCGATCGCGGCGGCCGTGCCGCTCGCCGCGCGCCTGTCGGCGAGCGCCGTCAAGTGCACGCTGTCGCTGGCGGCGGCGATCGCATGCGGGCACGTGATCGGGTTCCGGTTCGCCGGAACCACCGCCGCCGTCGGGTTCTGCGCACTCGCGCTCACCGTCGGAATGGTCCTCACCCTCGGCGCCGACGTGATCGGCACCCTGTTCCGCAGCCCGGAGGCCACGACCCAGGCCCTGATGCTGCCGCAGCTCGTGCTCGGGATGCTCTCCTGCGGCTTCGTCCCGATCGACCAGTTCCCGGCCTGGATCCAGCCGTTCGTCCGCAACCAGCCCGTCTCACAGTTCGCGTCGAGCCTGCGCGGTCTCGCCGACGGCACCGCCACCGCCGCCGCGCTGACGCCATCGCTGCTGTGGCTCGGCGGGATCCTTCTGGTCGTCGTCCCCCTGGCGACCCGCACGAATCGGAGACAGCGATGAGCACCACCGTGACCGCACCCGAGAACTCGGTACCCGCTCTCGTGCGACACACCTGCCTGCAGGCGGGGCGTCTGCTCACCCGGTGGCGCCGGGATCCGATGACGATGCTGCAGAGCATCGCCTACCCGGTGCTGCTGCTGCTCATGCTCGAGGCGGTCCTCGGCCGGCAGGTCTCGGCGTTCGCCGGGCACGACGCCCTGTACGGGACGGTGCCGATGGTCGTCGTGATGAGCGCCCTGCTCGGCTCGCTGGCCGGCGCCGTCACGCTCGGCCGCGAATGCGAGGCCGGGCTGCCCGCGCGGCTGTGGGTGCTGCCCGTCCACCGGGCTTCGGCGCTGGCGTCGCGCTTCCTCGCCGAGGCGGTGCGCATCGCCGTGACCACCGTCGTCATCGTCGCCGCCGGCTTCGTCCTCGGCTTCCGCTTCCACCGGGGCCCGCTCGCCGCGATCGGCTTCCTCGCGGTGCCGGTGCTGTTCGGGGTGGCGTTCGCCGCGCTGGTCACCGCGGCCGCGCTCATGGCCGCGAGAACCGTGGTCATCGAATCGATCTCGCTGCTGTGCACGCTGATGTTGTTCTTCAACCCGGGTTTCGTGCCGATCGGTGCGTACCCGGAGGTGCTCGCGCCGGTGATCCGCAACCAGCCCATGACGAGTGCCGTCGAGACGATGCAGGCGCTCGCCCTCGGTGGCGCCGTCCAGGGACCGCTGTTGCGCACCGTGGCCTGGTCGGTCGCCCTGCTCGCGGTGTGCGCCGTGCCGGTGGTCCGGGGTTACCGGCGGGCACTGTGACCGATCCGTCGGCGACCGGATCCGTCGGCGTGCCGGTGACCGTGACCCCGGCAGGGTGGCGAATCAGCCCCCTGGGGTGGCTGTTTCCCGTCGCTCCGACGCGGGAGTATCGATGCAGCGAACACGACGAATTCCGAAGGGAGGCATCATGACCGCCGTTGCCGAACCAGGCACCACCGACTCCGAACTGCCCCGTCTGCGCGCCGACATCGACGGCCTCGACGCCGAGATCCTCGCCGTGGTGCGGCGCCGCATCACGCTCGAGCGACGGATCGGGCAGCTCCGGGTCGGGACGGGCGCGCCCCGCGTCACCCACGCCCACGACATGAGCGTGATCCGCCGATACGCCGCGGAGCTCGGCGAGGACGGCACGGCCCTGGCCCTGGTCCTGCTGCGCCTGCGTTAGCGGTGCGGAGCCCGCCTCGACGGCGCCGCGTGACACCCTCGGCCGGCGACGCCGGCCGAGGGTGTCACGAGGGAGGAGAAGTCCTAGTCGCGAGCCAGCGCCGCAACGGGAAGATCCGCGAACACCTCCGCCGGCGACACCGTTCCCGACAGCCGCCGCCCGGTGAGCCGATCCACCCAGAGCCCCGGCGGCAGGTCGAGCGTGGTGTCGCCCCACCCGGTTTCCTCCAGCGTGACAGTGTGCCGCGACGCGAGCGCCACCACGTCGACCTCGTCGGCCGCCGGGCCGCGCCCGAACCCGATCAGGTGACCGGCGGCCGGGCCCGACGCGGACAGCGGAACGTAGGCCCCGCCGACGAAGCTCGCCGGCCGCTCGCGGCGCAGTCGCAGCGCCGTCCGCACCACGGCGAGCTTCGCGGTGCCGGCGTCGTCCACGGCCGGCGGCGCGTCCTGTGCGAGCAGCCGGCGTCTCGTGGCGAAGTCCACGGGCCGCCGGTTGTCCGGGTCGACGAGCGAGTCCTCCCACAGCTCGGTGCCCTGGTACACGTCGGGGATGCCGGGTCCGAGCAGCTGCAGCAGCTTCTGCCCGAGCGAATCCGCGGAGAAGTGCGGGGTCAGGGACGAGACGAACTCGGTCAGCGACGCGCCGACCGGCCCGTCGCACACCGCGTCGAGCCAGGCCGCCACCGCGCCCTCGAACTCCTCGTCCACCTCGGTCCAGGTGGTGCGCAAGCCGTTCTCCCGCAACGCCTTACGGGCGTACTCGCGCAGCCGCGACCGCAGTTCCCCGGTCACCACCCCGTCGCGCGGCCACGCGCCGAACAGGTTCTGCCACAGGAACAGCCCGGTGGCGGCGTCCGGCGGCGGGGCGACGGATTCCCATTCGGACAGGCACGCCGCCCACAGCTGGGGCACCTGGGAGAGCACCCCGATGCGGGCGCGGACGTCCTCGCCCCGCTTGGTGTCGTGCGTCGACAGCGACGTCATCGCCCGCGGCCACCACCGCGCCCGCTCCGCCCACGCCAGGTGGAACTCGGCGACGGGCAACCCGAACCGTCCCGGGTGGCCACCGACCTCCTGCAGCGACACCAGCCGCGCCGCCCGGTAGAACAGGCAGTCCTCGACGGCCTTCGCCGTCGCGGCGCCGCACACCTGGCCGAAGCGGGCCGCCGCCTCGCCGCCGCGGGCCAGGGACCGGGCCAGCACCTCGAGGGCGGGTTCGAGCGCGGCGTCGGCGCGGGCGCGCTCACCCAGGATGCGGGGCAGCATCCCGCCCAGCGGCGCGTAGTCCGACCGGTACACGGGCAGCTCCGCCGCCACCGCGATCACCGCGTCGCGCAGCCGCTCGTCGGGGTAGGTCGCATCGGCGGCATCTCGCCGCACTGCCCGCACCAGCCGGCGCACCTCCGGCGCCAGCCCCGCCTGCAGCACCGCGCGCTTGATCTGCTTCTCCTGCGCGTGCAGCCACTCCGCGTCGCCTGGGGTGCCGGTGCGGTCGAGCGAGAGCGCGTTCAGGTCCTTCTCGCCCCGCGGATCGAGGAACACCGCACCGACCTCGCCGAGCGCGTCGTAGCCCGTGGTGCCGTCGACGGGCAGGGTCGGGTCGAGCGGTTCGCCGTCGCCGAGAATCTTCTCGATCACCAGCCACCGGTCCGGGCCGACGAGTCCACGCAGCCGCCGCAGGTAGCCGGTCGGGTCGGCCAGGCCGTCCGGATGGTCCACGCGGACGCCGTCGGTGAGGTCGTCGTCCATCCACGACGCCACCTGGGCATGCACCGCGTCGAACACCGTGGGATCCTCCACCCGCACCGCGGCGAGGTCGTCGACGGTGAAGAACCGGCGGTACCCGATCAGTCCGCTGTCCCACGGCACCAGCCGATACGCCTGCCGCGCATGTACTTCCGCTCCGGTCCCGGCGTCGGTGCCCGGGGCGACGGGGAAGCGCCGCTCGTAGTAGGCCAGCATCGGCTCGTCGCCGGTGCGGTCGACGGTCAGCTCCCCGACGTCGGCCGCCGAACCCAGCACGGGCAGGGCGATCCGGCCGTCGGTGCCGTTGTCCGCGGCCCAGTCGACGTCGAAGTAGGTCGCGTACCGCGAGTCGCGGCCGTGCCGCAGCACGTCCCACCACCACGGGTTCTCGCGGGGATCGCCGACGCCGACGTGGTTGGGCACGATGTCGATCAGCAGACCCATTCCGCGGGAGCGGACCTCGCGGGCGAGGGCCTCGAGGCCCTCGCGGCCGCCGAGCGCCGCCGACACCGTGGTCGGGTCCACCACGTCGTAGCCGTGGGTCGAGCCGGCCGCGGCGCTGAGCACGGGGGACAGGTACACGTGTGAGACACCGAGCGCCTCGAGGTAGTCCAGGAGCGCGATCGCGTCCGCGAAGGTCGTCCCGTCGCCGGTGAGCTGCAGCCGATACGTCGACGACACCGGGCGCGGGCTCATGCGGTCCTCCGCAGCACCAGCAGCGAACGGGCCTGCACCCGCACCGACTCCCCGGCGGTCACGACCTGTTCGCGCAGTCCGGCCGGCACGTCCGTGTCCAGCGCCACCGACCATTCCTGTGCGTGCGGGCCGTCGGGGGTGACGAAGTCGATCGGCTCGTCGTGGGCGTTGAAGCACAGCAGGAACGAATCGTCGACGACGCGTTCGCCGCGCTGGTTCGGCTCGTGGATGCCCTCGCCGTTGAGGAACACCGACAGCGACTTGCCGAACCCGCTGTCCCAGTCCTCCGGGGTCATCTCCTCGCCCGCCGGGGTGCGCCACGCGATGTCGCGGGACTGCTCGCCGCTGCGGATCGGCCGGCCCTCGAAGAACCGCCGCCGCCGGAACACCGGGTGCGACCGGCGCAGGGCGATCACGTTGCGGGTGAAGTCCAGCAGGTCCGCGTTCGTCTCCGCCAGCGACCAGTCCATCCAGGACAGCTCGTTGTCCTGGCAGTAGACGTTGTTGTTGCCCTGCTGCGTGCGCCCGAACTCGTCGCCGTGCGCGATCATCGGGGTGCCCTGGGACAGCATCAGCGTCGCCAGGATGTTGCGGCTCTGCCGTTGCCGCAGCGCCAGCACCTCCGGGTCGTCGGTGGGGCCCTCGGCGCCGCAGTTCCACGAACGGTTGTGCGACTCGCCGTCCATGTTGTTCTCGCCGTTGGCGTCGTTGTGCTTCTCGTTGTAGGAGACGAGGTCGGCGAGGGTGAAGCCGTCGTGCGCGGTGACGAAGTTGATCGAGGCGCTCGGGCGGCGGCCGGTGGCCTCGTACAGGTCCGACGAACCGGTGAGCCGGGAGGCGAACTCGCCGAGCGTGGCCGGTTCGCCGCGCCAGTAGTCCCGGACCGTGTCGCGGTACTTGCCGTTCCATTCGGTCCACAGACCGGGGAAGTTCCCGACCTGGTAGCCGCCCTCGCCGACGTCCCACGGTTCGGCGATCAGCTTGACCTGCGAGACGATCGGATCCTGCTGCACCAGGTCGAAGAACGCGGACAGTCGGTCCACGTCGTGCAGTTCGCGGGCCAGGGTGGAGGCCAGGTCGAAGCGGAAGCCGTCGACGTGCATCTCGGTCACCCAGTAGCGCAGCGAGTCCATGATCAGCTGCAGGGTGTGCGGGTGGCGGGCGTTGAGGCTGTTGCCGGTGCCGGTGTAGTCCATGTAGTAGGACTTGTCGTCGTCGACCAGCCGGTAGTAGGCGGCGTTGTCGATGCCGCGGAAGGAGATGGTCGGTCCCAGGTGGTTGCCCTCCGCCGTGTGGTTGTAGACCACGTCGAGGATCACCTCGATGCCTGCTTCGTGGTAGGCGCGCACCATCGCCTTGAACTCGGCGACGACGCCGCTCGGGTTGCTGGCCGACGAGTAGTCCAGGTGCGGGGCCAGGAAGCCGAAGGTGTTGTAGCCCCAGTAGTTCCGCAACCCGCGATCCAGCAGGACCTGATCGTGCATGAACTGGTGCACCGGCATCAGTTCGATCGCGGTGACCCCGAGGCTCTGCAGGTGTTCGATGATCACCGGGTGTGCCAGTCCGGCGTAGGTGCCGCGCAGCTGCTCCGGCACGCCGGGATGGGTCGCGGTCATGCCCTTCACGTGGGCTTCGTAGATGACGGTCTCGTAGTAGGGCCGGCGTGGGTGCCGGTCGGAGGCCCAGTCGAAGAACGGGTTGATCACCACGGTCGTCATCGTGTGCCCGAGCGAATCCAGCTGCGGGAAATCAGGATTCGCCGGCGCGGCGGGCTCGGGGGCGGACTCGGGCTCCGAGTCGTCCCCGGTCCCGTCGCCTTCGCTCCCGTCCGAGTCGACCGCCTCGTCGGGGGCGGCACCGGCCGTGTCCTCGGCGCCGGCGTCCTCCGCGGCGTCGGCCGCCGGTTCCGGTTCCGACTGTGCCTCCTCGGCTGCTGCCGACTGCTCCGGTTCGGACGGTGCCTCCTCGGCTCCGACCATCGCGTACGAGAACAGGGACGCATCGCCGTCGAACGCGCCGTCGTAGGCCTTGCCGTAGGGGTCGAGCAGCAGCTTGCTCGGATCGCAGCGCAGGCCCTGCGCCGGATCGTAGGGGCCGTACACCCGGTAGCCGTAGCGCTGGCCGGGGGTCACCGTGGGCAGGTAGACGTGCCAGACGTTGCCGTCGACCTCCTCGATCGGCACGCGGGTCTCGGTGCCGTCCTTGGCGATCAGGCACAATTCGACCTTCTCGGCGACCTCGGAGAAGAGGGCGAAGTTCGTGCCCGCCCCGTCGTAGGTCGCGCCGAGCGGATATGCGCTCCCCGGCCACACCGGGATGTCGGCCGGGAGGGCCTCGGTGGACGTGCTCGGCTCGGTGGGTTCCATGACCGCAACCCTAACCGGATCGACGGTCGCGTACGGGGCGAGCACGCCGCCCCGGCACAGGCGACGATCGGCCCCGGGGCAGGGACGCCTACAGTCGATCCCCGTGACCGTTCGTCGTCTGAGTCCCGACCGGGTCGCCGCGCTCGACGCGGCGCACCTGTGGCACCCCTACGGAGCCGTCCCCGCATCGACCGCGCCGCTCGTGGTCGACGAGGCGCACGGGACCCGGCTGCGGCTGGCCGACGGCCGGGAGCTCGTCGACGGCATGAGCTCGTGGTGGGCCGCCGTGCACGGATATCGCCACCCGGTCCTCGACGCGGCGGTCACGCAGCAGCTGGGCCGGATGAGCCACGTCATGTTCGGGGGCCTCACCCACGAGCCGGCCGCGCGACTCGCGGAGCTGCTCGTGGCGATCACCCCCGACGGTCTGGACAAGGTCTTCCTCGCCGATTCCGGGTCGGTGTCGGTGGAGGTCGCGGTCAAACTCGCACTGCAGTATCAGCGTGCGGCCGGCAGGCCGGGTCGTCACCGGCTCATGACGTGGCGCGGCGGCTACCACGGCGACACGTTCGCGCCGATGAGCGTGTGCGACCCCGAGGGCGGCATGCACTCGATGTGGACCGGCGTGCTGCAGCGGCAGGTGTTCGCGCCGGCGCCGCCCCGCGAGTTCGATCCGGCGTACGTCGCCGAGTTCGAAGCGCGGCTCGAGGCCCACACGGACGAGCTGGCCGCCGTGATCGTCGAGCCGGTGGTCCAGGGGGCGGGCGGGATGCGCTTCCACGACCCTCGCTACCTGAACGAGCTGCGCCGGATGTGCGACGCCCACGGCCTGCTGCTGATCTTCGACGAGATCGCCACCGGCTTCGGCCGCACCGGGGAGCTGTTCGCCGCCGACCACGCGGCCGTCGCGCCGGACGTCATGTGCGTCGGCAAGGCGTTGACCGGTGGCTATCTGACCCTGGCCGCGGTGCTGTGCACGTCGGCCGTCGCCGAGGTCGTCAGTGCGGGGGAGGGCGGCGGGATCATGCACGGCCCGACGTTCATGGGCAATCCGCTCGCGTGCGCGGTTGCCGTCGCTGCCGTGGAATTGCTGCTGTCGAGGGATTGGCGCGGCGAGGTGGCCGCGTTGGCCGCCGGCCTCGAGGCGGGCCTGGCGCCGGCGCGGGAGTTGCCGGGCGTGGTGGACGCGCGGGTGCTCGGCGGCATCGGCGTGCTCGAACTGGACCGGCCGGTGGACATGGGCGCCGCGACGGCGGCCGCCGTCGCGGCCGGTGTGTGGCTGCGCCCGTTCCGCAACCTGATCTACGCGATGCCGCCGTACGTCTGCAGCGCCGACGACGTGCAGCGGATCGCCGCGGGGATGTGCGCCGCGGCCCGGGCCTGATCCGCCCGGCACGCCGGTCACGAGCGGGGAAGTCGCGGAGCGGCGGCCACTGCACGGTGCGGAATCAGCCGCCGGGAACGTGACTTGAACAGTGTTCAGGTATGGTCTGCCGACATGACCGCCTTCGCCAGTCTCCAGTGGCTCGACGACGTCGCCGACGCCCGTCGCGCGGCGGGCCTGCGCCGCACGCTGCATCCGCGCACCCCGGCACCGGGCACCGTCGACCTCGCCTCCAACGACTACCTCGGTCTCGTCCGGCATCCCGAGGTCCTCGCCGCCGCGACCGCCGCGCTGCGCCGATGGGGCGGCGGCGCCACCGGATCCCGCCTCGTCACGGGCACCACCAGCGAGCACGAACTGCTCGAGCGTGAACTCGCCGAATTCACCGGCGCCGAGTCCGGCCTCGTGTTCGCCAGCGGCTACGCCGCCAACCTCGGCGCCGTCACCGCCCTCGCCGACCGCGACACCCTCGTGGTCTCCGACGCGGGCTGCCACGCGTCCCTGGTCGACGCATGCCGACTGTCCCGCGCACGGGTGCAGATCGCCCCGCACGCCGACGTCGACTTCGTGCGGACGGCCCTCGCCACCCGTACCGAGCGGCGCGCCCTCGTGCTCACCGACTCCGTCTTCAGCGCCGACGGAGACCTCGCGCCGCTGCCGGAACTGCATGCGGCGTGCCGCGCGCACGGCGCGCTGCTGCTCGTCGACGAGGCCCACGGAGTCGGAGTCCGCGGTGAGGGGGGCCGCGGACTCGTCCACGAGGCGGGTCTGGCCGGCGAACCCGACGTCGTGGTCACCGCCACGCTGTCGAAGTCCCTCGCCTCGCAGGGCGGCGTGGTCCTCGCCGACACCCGCGTGCGGGCCCACCTGATCGACGCCGCCCGCACCTTCATCTTCGACACCGGCCTCGCGCCCGCGGCCGTCGGCGCCGCCCGCGGTGCGCTGCGCGTGCTGCGCGACGAGCCGCAACGGGCCACCGCCGTGCTCGAGCGGGCCGCCGACCTGGCCCGGATCACCGGTGTCGCCACCCCCACGTCGGCGGTGGTCTCGGTGATCCTCGGTGATCCGCAGGTCGCGTTCGACGCCGCCCAGGCGTGCCGCAGCCTGGGCGTCCACGTCGGCTGCTTCCGGCCGCCGTCCGTCCCCGAGGGCACGTCCCGGCTGCGGTTGACCGCGCGCGCGAATCTCGACGCCGACGAGCTCGCCCGCGTCGAAAGCGTCCTTACCGACGTGCTGGCCGGGGCGCGCGCATGACCGTCCTGTGTGTGACCGGCACCTCCACCGACGTGGGCAAGACCGTCGTCACGGCGGCGTACGCCGCCGTGGCCGCCGCGGCGGGCCTGCGGGTCGCCGTGTGCAAACCGGCGCAGACCGGCGTCGCCGACGACGCACCCGGCGACCTCGCCGAGATCGCCCGGCTCACCGGGCACCGGGTCCACACCGTCGAACTGGCCCGCTACCCGGAGCCGCTCGCACCGGACACCGCGGCGCGGCGCAGCGGCCGGCCACCGCTGTGCCTGCCCGACGTCGTCACCGCCGTGCGGGCACTCGCGGACGCGTACGACCTGGTGCTCGTCGAGGGTGCCGGCGGGCTCCTCGTCCGGCTGGGAGCGGACGGGTTCACCCTCCTCGAGGTCGCCGCCGCGCTGAGCGCCCCCACCGTGGTGGTGGTGGCCCCCGCCCTGGGCACCCTGAACCACAGCGCGCTGACCGTCGCCGCGCTGCAGGCCGGCGGCGTCGAGTGCGCGGGCCTGGTGATCGGCGCGTGGCCGGGGCAGCCCGGTCTGGTCGAGCGGTGCAATCTGCAGGACCTGCCCGCGGTGACCGGCGTGCCGGTCGTCGGGCGCATCCCGGCGGGCAGTGGCGTCCTCGACGCCGTGGCCTTCGGCGAGCAGGCCGCACGCTGGCTACCGGCCGACCGGATCGGGCTGCCGGTTCGATCCTGACGCCGCCCGTCGCGGCACGCGGTCGGCGCCCCGGCACGCTTCCCGCAGGTGAACGAATGTGCGAAGACGACAAGTTCGGGTAGGGTGTCCGATGCGGTTGAGACACCAGCCGTAGTGCCTGTGAGGTGCGCGTTCCGACTACGCGTCCCTACGTCAGTGCTACGCAGTGCTCGTCGCGTTGGGTGTCGACTGTTGCGTTTCACCGACCGAGGCAGGACCGGAAGTCGGTGTAGGAGACAGCGCAAGCGATGACGGTGCTCGATCACCAGCAGTGGGAGACTGCCCGCATGCGGGCCGTCTCCCGCTACCGCATTCTCGGCACCCCGGCCGACGGCACGTTCGACCGGGTCGCCCGGCTCGCTGCGTCCTGGTTCGGCACCCCGATCGCCACGGTGACGATCGTCGACGACGACCGCATCTGGTTCAAGGCCGCCCACGGACTCGAGGGAGTGCGGCAGATCGACCGCGCCCCGGGCCTGTGCGCCTCGGCGATTCTCTGCGACCGCTCCTACGTGGTGGCCGATGCCCGGACCGGCCCGCGGACCGCGCAGAATCCCCTCGTCCACGGCGAGCTGGGGGTGCGGTTCTACGCCGCCGCGCCCATCACCACCGCGGACGGCTACCGGCTCGGCACGGTCGACGTCCTCGACACCCGGCCCCGGGAGGCCTCCCCTGCGGACCTGTCCGTCCTCGAGGACCTCGCGTCGGTGGTAATGGACCTGCTGGAGCTGCGGTTGTCGGCGCTGACCACCGTCCGGGCCGAACGGGACCCGCGGCTGCAGGTCGAGCGCGACCGGCACGTGCTCGCCGAACTCGCCACGACTCTGCAGCGGACCGTGCTGCCGCCGTCGCTGCCGGCCATCGAGGGCATCGAGCTCGCGTGCCACTATCACGCGGCGTCCTCCCAGCAGGGCGGCGGCAATTTCTACGACGTGTTCCACCTCGGTGACGACCGGAGATCTTCGGGGAGGAGAACGTCGTCGCATTCCTCTCCGCCCGAGTGCCGGACGCCACCCGATCCGCCTCGTCGCCGAGCTTTCCGAATTGATTCCCCGCCTGCGGGCGCAGGACGACATCGCCCTGCTCGCCGTAGGTGTACCCCGTTGACTTCCGATCCCCCGGATCGGACCCGCTATCGCACAGGAGGACAGAGTCTTGCATGATGGACATATGAACGAAGCGACTTCCGAACAGCCGATCATGGCCGTTTCCCAGGCGTGGAGCGGCGACATCGCGGTGCTGTCGGTGGCCGGTGACGTGGATCTGGTCAGCGCCCCGCAGCTCGAGGAGGAAGCCGTCGCCACTCTGGGCAACGACAAGTGCCGGGGTCTGATCGTGGACCTGGGTGCCGTCAACTTCCTCGCCTCGGTGGGCATCGCCGTGCTGGTGGACCTGTCGAAGAAGACCGCCGGCACGATCCCCTACGCGGTCGTTGCGCAGGGCTCGGCCACCGCGCGGCCCCTGACGCTGCTCGGGCTCGACGAGGTGTTCCCGATCCACAGCCGCCTCGACGAGGCGCTGGCCGCCCTGCAGGCCGACAAGGCCGGCACGGAGGCATGAGCACGGAGGCATGAGCCGACCTAGGCCGGCACGGAGGCGTGAGCCGGGCGGGAACCTGGTACGCGGGAGACGGACCGGTCGGGGACCTGTCGACGACGAGGGAACGAGGATGCAGACGCGAGGCGTAGCGCCAGCCTTTCTGACGACCGGACTGTACTACCGCGGCGTCCGCGCCGAGGCCTCGCAGGTGACGATGCTGCGGCAGGCTCTCGACCGCTGGCTCAGCGGCCTGCGGCTCGCCGAGTTCGGCGGCCAGGACGTGCTGCTGGCCAGTTACGAGGCGCTCGCGAACGCGGTGGAGCACGCCTACGCCGACGGTGACGGCACGGTCGACCTCGAGGCGAAGTACTCGCCTCAGGACCGGTGCGTCGAGATCGTCGTCACCGACCACGGGCACTGGCGGGAATCGGTCACGCCGACGGCCGGGAGTTCGCGCGGGCACGGACTGGCGCTGATCCGGAACCTGGCCGCGGACACCGACCTGGCCGTCAATCCCGACGGCACCGTGGTGGCGATGCGCTGGCACCTGCCGCACGAGGCCTCGGCCTTCTCGGGCTGATCCGGCCGCCGCGGCAGCATCGCCGGCTCACCCGACGGCTGCTCGACCGAACGGACTCCGGCCCCGGCGCACGAAGCGCCGGGGCCGGAGTCGATTTCGTGGACGGAGTTCAGGCCGGTTGCGGGTCCCGGCGGGCATCGGTGCCACCGCTCAGGGCGAACACCGAGGTGCACACGGTCCCGGCGGGCACCGTGACGTCCGTGCGGGACCGGGTCACGGTGTCGCCGAGCAGGTCGTGCTCGGCGAGTGTCTCCAGGATCCGTTCGGGGGCATCGTGCACGCAGACGCACGGGATGCCGGCGGCGCGCACGGACTGCATCGTCATCGCCTCGACGGGAGAGCAGGCGCCGTCGAGCACCTCCTCGGTGACGATCGCGCACACCACCCGATCCGGGGTGAAGGTGTCGGTGAGCCCGAGGCCGTGGCGACGCGCCCACGTCCGCAGCTCGGCGCCGCGGGCGCCGTCGAGCACCCGGGAGCAGTCGCCGACGATCAGCAGTTCGCCGGCCGGTACCCCTTCGATCGATCCTGAACTCATCTGATCCCCTGCTTTCCACATCGACGTCGTCGACCTCATGCGTGCCCGGTGCCGGCCGACCGCTCGTCGGTGCGTGGTTCGGCGAACATCGCCTCGATGCGGCGCTTGATCTCCTCGGTGCTCATGGCCGAGCCGGCGGAGGCGGTGGCGCGACGGGAGGCGGCGGAGGCGAACAAGGTGGTCTGCATGACGTTCTCGGTCCTTACTTTCTTCAGCGCGAGCTGTTTTCACAGTGGCACCAAAGCTTTCCCGGATGCGCGGTTTTCGAAACCTGTAGCAAAGATTTCACATTTCCTGGACTGAAATGTCCGGATCCGGGGCGGATCGGCCGCTCGGCAGGGCGTTTACGCGTCGATCGCCGGATTCGCGTGCGTCGCCGCGCGAATGTCGTACTGTGAGAGCTGTCACATCGAGTCGGCAGGTGTCGACGTGCCGACCGCCCTCTCGGAGGTACGAATGCCCACCACCGAAATGCAGGAACTGCACCGCACCATCGGTCACCTTCGGCACTGCCTGACCTCGCTCCGGTCGAGGTACGGCGACGCCGCTGCGGTGCGCCGCCTGATCAACGACGTGGACCGGCTCGACATCGACGCGCAGGATCTGGCGGCCTCGCCGCCGCGCGAGACGTCCCGGCCGGCCGGCGAGCGGATTCCGATCCCCGACACCCCGTACGACGAGATCTTCCGCGGCGTCGACTGCGACGACGAGGGGCTCGGCGGCCTGCACGGCTCGCGGTGAGCGCCCCCGCGGCAGGCGCCGGCGTCCGGTCCTCGACGCGGGCCCGGATCGCGGCGCGCACGCTACGCACCGACCGGTGGTGGCAACCGCCCGTGCTCACCACGCTCGGGCTGGCCGTCTTCGTCGTCTATGCGACGATCCGGTCGTTCGTGCGCACCGCGTACTGGGTGGAGGAGTACCACTACCTCACGCCGTTCTACTCGCCGTGCGTCAGCGCGTCGTGCGTGCCCGGCGCCCGGCACTTCGGGACGTGGGTGGGCGAACTGCCCATGTGGATTCCCCTGGCGTTCCTGTCGCTGCCGTTCCTGCTCGGATTCCGGCTGACGTGCTACTACTACCGCAAGGCCTACTACCGCTCGATCTGGCTGGCGCCGCCGGCCTGCGCCGTCGCCGAGCCGCACGCCCGGTACACGGGGGAGACGCGGCTGCCGCTGCTGATCCAGAACTCGCATCGCTATTTCTTCTACGTCGCGCTCGTCATCTCGGCGATCAACACCTATGACGCGATCGTCGCGTTCCACGGTTCCGGCGGCGGGTTCGGCTTCGGCCTCGGCAACCTCATCCTGGTGGGGAACGTGCTGCTCCTGTGGGCGTACACCGTCTCGTGCCACTCGTGCCGGCACGTCACCGGCGGCCGGCTCAAGCACTTCTCGAAACACCCGCTGCGTTACCGGATCTGGACGTCGGTTTCCCGGCTCAACACCCGGCACATGCAGCTGGCGTGGACCACGCTGGGCACCCTGATGCTCACGGACTTCTACATCATGCTCGTGGCGAGCGGAACCATCTCGGACCTGCGGTTCGTCGGCTGAGCCACGACGACGGCCCGGGTGCCGGCCACGGGCCGGCTCGGCAGCGAAGGAGGACTGGATGGCGGACGTCGAACGGCACAGCTACGACGTGGTGGTCATCGGCGCGGGCGGAGCGGGGCTGCGCGCCGTCATCGAGGCGCGTCAGCGCGGACTGCGGGTCGCGGTCGTGTGCAAGTCGCTGTTCGGCAAGGCGCACACCGTCATGGCGGAGGGCGGGTGCGCCGCCGCGATGGGCAACGCCAACCCGCACGACTCGTGGCAGGTGCACTTCCAGGACACCATGCGGGGAGGGAAGTTCCTCAACAACTGGCGCATGGCCGAACTGCACGCCCGCGAGGCGCCCGACCGGGTATGGGAACTCGAGACCTACGGTGCGTTGTTCGACCGCACCCCCGACGGCCGGATCAGCCAGCGCAACTTCGGCGGTCACACCTATCCTCGGCTGGCCCACGTGGGTGACCGCACCGGCCTGGAGCTGATCCGCACGATGCAGCAGAAGATCGTGTCCCTGCAGCAGGAGGACCACGCCGCCACCGGCGACTACGACGCCCGGGTACGGGTGTTCGCCGAATGCACCGTCACCGAACTGCTGAAGGACGCCGAGGGCCGCATCGCCGGTGCATTCGGGTACTGGCGCGAGTCCGGCCGGTTCGTGCTGTTCGAGGCGCCCGCCGTCGTCCTCGCCACCGGCGGGATCGGCAAATCCTGGAAGGTGACGTCGAACTCGTGGGAGTACACCGGCGACGGACATGCTCTCGCGCTGCGGGCCGGGGCCGCCCTGATCAACATGGAGTTCGTCCAGTTCCACCCCACCGGGATGGTGTGGCCGCCGAGCGTCAAGGGCATCCTCGTCACCGAGGGGGTGCGCGGCGACGGCGGGGTGCTGAAGAACTCCGAGAACGATCGGTTCATGTTCTCGTACATCCCGCCGGTGTTCAAAGGCCAGTACGCGGAGACGGAGGAGGAGGCCGACCGCTGGTACACCGATCAGGAGAACAACCGCCGCACCCCGGACCTGTTGCCGCGCGACGAGGTCGCCCGCGCCATCAATTCCGAGGTCAAGGCCGGTCGCGGCACCCCGCACGGCGGGGTGTTCCTCGACATCGCCTCGCGCATGCCCGCCGAGGAGATCGTCCGGCGGCTGCCGTCGATGCACCACCAGTTCAAGGAGCTCGCCGATGTCGACATCACCGCGGAGGCGATGGAGGTCGGCCCCACCTGCCATTACGTGATGGGCGGCATCGAGGTCGATCCGGAGACCGGTGCCGCGTCCGTGCCCGGCCTGTTCGCCGCCGGCGAGTGCTCGGGCGGCATGCACGGGTCGAACCGGCTCGGCGGCAACTCCCTGTCGGATCTGCTGGTGTTCGGCCGGCGCGCCGGCCTCGGCGCCGCCGACTACGTGCAGGGCCTCGGACGCCGTCCGCACGTCGCGGAGGCGGACGTCACGGCCGCGGCGCGCACGGCGCTGGCCCCGTTCGATCCCGCCGAGCCCGCGACGGCGGAGAACCCCTATACCCTGCACACCGGGTTGCAACAGTCCATGCAGGACCTGGTGGGCATCATCCGGCGCGCCGACGAGATCGCCCGTGCCCTCGACGACCTCGGCGCGTTGCGTGCGCGGATCCGGAACGTCGCCGTGGAGGGGCACCGGCAGTTCAATCCCGGCTGGCACCTCGCCCTGGACCTGCGCAACATGCTGCTCGTGAGCGAGTGCGTGGCCCGGGCGGCGTTGCTGCGCACCGAGAGTCGCGGCGGGCACACCCGCGACGATCATCCGACGATGGACCCGAACTGGCGCCGGACGCTGCTGGTGTGCCGCACGGACGGTGGCGGCGAGTCGATCCCGGAGGTCACGGTGGCACCCGAACAGCAGGTGCCCATGCGACCGGATCTGTTGGCGCTGTTCGATTTCGAGGAACTCGCCAAGTACTACACCGACGACGAACTCGCGGAGCATCCGGGACGGAGGCCGTAGCCATGGGGTACCGGGCGGCATTCAAGATCTGGCGCGGCGACGGCGGTGGCGGCGAACTGCGCGACTACACCGTCGAGGTGAACGAGGGCGAGGTCGTCCTCGACATCGTCCACCGGCTGCAGGCCACCCAGGCTCCCGACCTGGCGGTGCGGTGGAACTGCAAGGCCGGCAAGTGCGGGTCCTGTTCGGCGGAGATCAACGGCCGTCCGCGGCTGCTGTGCATGACCCGGATGTCGGTCTTCGCCGAGGACGAGGTGGTCACCGTGACCCCGCTGCGCACCTTCCCGGTGGTCCGCGACCTGGTCACCGACGTGTCCTTCAACTACGAGAAGGCCCGGGAGATCCCGGCGTTCGCGCCCCCGCCCGACCTGGCGCCGGGGGAGTACCGGATGCAGCAGATCGACGTGCAGCGGTCGCAGGAGTTCCGCAAGTGCATCGAGTGCTTCCTGTGCCAGAACGTCTGCCACGTGGTGCGCGACCACGAGGAGAACAAGGAGGCGTTCGCCGGTCCCCGGTACCTGATGCGGATCGCCGAACTCGAGATGCACCCGCTCGACGTGGCCGACCGGCGCACCGCCGCGCAGGAGGAGCACGGACTCGGCCTGTGCAACATCACCAAGTGCTGCACCGAGGTGTGCCCGGAGAACATCCACATCACCGACAACGCGCTGATCCCGATGAAGGAACGTGTCGTCGACCGCCGGTACGACCCGATCGTCTGGCTCGGCAACAAGCTGTTCCGGCGCTGACCCACCCGCTCGGCTCGGCGGCAGTAGGCCACCGCCCGGCCGACCCCCGTCCGTCCTGGTGGCCGAATGTCACATTCGTTCAGTTGGGTTGCACCGGTGTGACATTCGGTCCCAACGGGGCGGGGTCGCCGTCGCGCAGGCGGCTGCGGATGCCGTCGACGAACAGGGTCAGGCCGAAGTCGAACCGCACGGACGGATCCCCGTCGAGCAGGTCGTCGTCCGAGCCGGCCGCGGCCTCGGTGGACACGTCGGGGGAGACGGGCTTGCGGGTCAGCGCCCCGAGTTCGGCGAGCTGCAGACGGGACTGCTCGTCGACGGTGTGGCCGAGGACGTAGTGCAGCAGCGCGAACCCGGCGAGCTCGGCGTGGGCACGGGACAGCCGCGCCCGCAGGCCCGCCGCGACGAACGCCTCCCGCACGCGCGACGTGGTCAGGCGCGACGCGTAGGTCGCGGCGACGAGTTCCGCGCCGTCGCGGTGGGCGAGCAGGGCGGCGCGGAAGCGGTGCGCGAGTTCGGTGAGTGCGCCGTCCCAGGCGGGGGCGGTGGAGGGGGCGTCGACGCCGTCGAGGATGCGGTCGGCCATCGCGCCGAGCAGGGTCTGCTTGTTGGGGAAGTGCCAGTACAGGGCCCCGGGCTGGACGCCGAGCGACGTGGCGAGCTTGCGCATCGTCAGGTCGCCGAGGCCGTACTCGTCGAGGATCGCCATCGCGCCGTCGAGGACGTCGCCGCGTCGCAACTGCACCGTTCGCTCCCGTCGTACCTGATTCCCGACCATCCGTCGCGTTGACAGTAGACCACCGCCACCCTAGCCTGAACGGCGTTCAAGTGAACGGTGTTCAAGTTCGCCGTGACCCGCACCCTCCAGGAGACGACCGTGACCCAGGCCCCCGCCCGTGCCGACATCCTCACCCTCGCCCGCGAACAGGTGCTGGGGCGCGGCGAGGGACTCGACCGTGAGCAGGTACTCGAGGTGCTGCGGCTGCCCGACGAGCGGCTCGAGGAGCTCCTCGGCCTGGCCCACGAGGTCCGGATGACCTGGTGCGGCCCCGAGGTCGAGGTCGAGGGCATCATCAGTCTCAAGACCGGCGGCTGCCCCGAGGACTGCCACTTCTGCTCCCAGTCGGGGCTGTTCGCGTCCCCGGTCCGCTCGGCATGGCTCGACATCCCCAGCCTCGTCGAGGCCGCCAAGCAGACCGCCAAGACCGGGGCCACCGAGTTCTGCATCGTCGCCGCCGTCCGAGGGCCCGACGCGCGGCTCATGGCCCAGGTCGCCGCCGGGGTCGAAGCGATCCGCAACGAGGTCGACATCCAGGTGGCCTGTTCACTCGGCATGCTCACCCAGGAGCAGGTCGACCAGCTCGCCGCGATGGGAGTGCACCGCTACAACCACAACCTCGAGACCGCCCGCTCCTTCTTCCCGCAGGTCGTCACCACCCACAGCTGGGAGGAGCGGTGGGAGACCCTGCGGATGGTCCGCGAGGCCGGCATGGAGGTGTGCTGCGGCGGCATCCTCGGCATGGGGGAGACCCTCGAACAGCGTGCCGAATTCGCCGCCGACCTGGCCGCGCTCGAGCCCGACGAGGTGCCGCTGAACTTCCTCAACCCGCGCCCGGGCACCCCGTTCGGGGATCTGGAGGTCCTGCCGGCGGCGGAGGCGCTCAAGGCCGTTGCCGCGTTCCGGCTCGCGCTGCCGCGCACCATCCTGCGCTTCGCCGGCGGCCGTGAGATCACCCTCGGCGACCTCGGCGCCAAGCAGGGCATCCTGGGTGGCATCAATGCCGTCATCGTCGGCAACTACCTCACCACCCTCGGCCGGCCGGCCGAGTCCGACCTCGACCTGCTCGGCGAGCTGAAGATGCCGATCAAGGCGCTCGGCGAGACCCTCTAGGCGGCCGGCGTGTTCAACCCGTTCACCGGCCGGCCCGTCGACGAGGACGCCCCGGTCCCGGCCGCGGCCCGGCTCGGTCTCGAGCCGCCCCGGTTCTGCGAGCAGTGCGGGCGCCGGATGATCGTGCAGGTCGCCCCCGACGGCTGGTGGGCCCGGTGCTCGCGGCACGGGATGCTCGACTCGAGCCTGACGGAACGCCGCTGAGCGTGGCCCCTCCCGCCGGGCGTGGCGGGAGGGGCCGGCGAGCGACCGCCGCGCCCGCGCGGACAGGCGGCCGGAGATGGGACACGATCAGCGCGACGTCCCCACCGGAAGGATCAACGTGTCGGTGCAGTCCCTGCGGCGCAAGAAGATCGCCATCGCCTGTCAGGGTGGAGGCACGCACGTCGCCTTCACGTGGGGCGCGCTCACCTCGATTCTGCGGGCCGAGCAGTGATGGGACGCCGACGGCGGCACCTCCTTCGACCTGGTCTCGCTCAGCGGCACGTCCGCCGGCGCGCTGTGCGCGCCGGCGACCTGGTACGGCCTGGCCCCCAACGGATCCGACCCGGACTGCGGCACCGTCGACAAGGCCGTCGAACGACTCGACCACCTGTGGACCGTGTTCGCGGCGACCAACCCCGCCGAGACGCTGCACAACCTGGCCGGGCAGGTGCTGCTGCGCTGGAAGGCCGCGGGCGTGGCCCTTCCCGAATCGAGTCCGTACGCCGCGGCGGGCCGCCTCGGGCTGCTCGGCCTGGGATCGGTGGGTGCCCGCCCGGAGTACCTCGGATTCCAGGACCTGCTGCTGCCGGCGCAGCCGATCGAGAACCTCGAGTTCTCCACCGCGGACGGAGGCGCCACCGTCCGGCACACCGGCTACTACTGGGACGGCCTGCATTCGCAGAACCCGCCGGTGCGGGACCTGCTGGACACCGAGACCCGCGACGACAAGCCCGACGAGATCTGGGTGGTGCGGATCAACCCGCAGGAGTACTCGCCGACCTCGTTGCGCGTCCGTCTCGAGGAGATCCGCGACCGGGAGAACGATCTGGCCGGCAACCTGTCGCTGAACCAGGAACTCGACCACATCCTCACCGTCAACCGGTGGATCGACAAGTACGGCAACGACGCCCCGCCCCTGACGGACCGCAAGACCGTCGTGGTCCGCACGATCAAGATGAGCCGGGACTCGGCGTGGACGCTGGACCACGCCTCGAAACTCGACCGGAGTCCACGGCACCTGGCGGCGTTGCGGGCCGAGGGCACGGAACGCACCGAGCGGTGGCTGGCCGACTGGCGCGCGGCTGGCGACGGCTTCCCCCGGTACCCGGCCGACGCCCGGTATACGTAAGGGCCGGCATGTGCCGGACCTCGGTGTAGGTTTCGCCGAACTCGTCACCGTTCGGTGCCACAGCGGTGTGAACCCGGGGCTGCCGGAGTGCTGTGATCCTGTCTGCTCGTCCGTGGTGGCGTTAAGCTCAGAACCTGGCGGCCCTGCACGGTGAGCGCGTGGCGTGGTCTTACCGTCGCCGAGGGCGGGTCCGCACCGGCATCGACGTGTGGCCGCCGAGGAGGACACCGTGCAGTCTTCGTTCCGCGCTCGTTGCCGGCGTCTCTGCGCGCCGGATGTGCCATGACCGCCGCGGCCACGACATTCCCTGCCTCGCGTCCCGGACGCAGCGGATGGGTGTCTGCGGTGGCGTCGGTGCCCCGATGGGGAGCGCAGGCCGGCACCCGCCTGGCAATGGCCGGTGCCGAGGCGGGGGTGAACGCGTCGATCGTGGGGGCAGCGACGGTGGCCGGGGTGGGTACCGCCTTGCTGCGGGCCCCGGCCGCTGCGGTGACCGCACCGTCGGCCACTGCGGTCCGTTCCGTCGCCGAGGTGGTGCGCGAGAGCTCCCGAGGGGGTGCGCCACGGCGGCAGGGTGCCACCTCACAGCGGATGTGGATCGAGGTGCGCGGGCTGGACGGCCCGGACGGAGATCGTGTCGCCGAGCGGATGCGGCAGGCACTGCGTGCCGCCCCCGGCGTCGCGCAGGTGCAGGTGCATCGGCCGTGGTCGCGGGCGGTGATCACCCCCGGCCCCGTCGGCCCCGATCCACAGGTGCTGCGCCGGATCGTCGACGGCGTCGAACGGGACTGCGGAATCGACCGGTCCGGGCGCGGTCGTGATCTACCCGGCGACGACATCGTGCTGACCCGACGGCTGGTGGCGGCCGCGGCGGCGACCGCGGGACTGACGGCGGCGCTGGCCGGACGGTATCTGCGGTTGCCGCGGCTGCCCGGCGCGCTCGCGGCCCCGGTGGTCGCCGCCGACTACCAGCCGCGGATACGCACAGCCGTGGAGACCGCAGTCGGGTCCGATGTTGCGGATCTGCTGTTCGCCTTGGCCACGACGGCCGTCTACACCGCCACGCTGGCGCCGCCGTCGTTGGCGGTCGAAACCGCGCTGCGGGTGCTGCTGGCCGCGGAGGCCCGTGCGGGCCGCCGCGCCTGGCAGGCGGTGGAGCCGCTGCTGGCCCGGCACGTCGAGTCGGCCCGGTCCGTGCACCGGGTGAGCCGCCCGACGCCGCCGGGGCGGGGGCCGATCGAGCGGCACGGCGACCGGGCCGGACTGGCCGGGGCGGGCGCGGCCGCGGCGCTCGGGGCGCTGACCCGCAACCCGGCCACCGCCGGTGCCGCGATGATGGTCGCCGCCCCCAAGGCCACCCGCGGCGCCCGCGAATCCTTCGCCGCCGTCCTCGGGAGTGGACTGGCCGATCGCGGGACACTGGTGCTGCGTCCGGCGGTGCTGCGGCGCCTGGATCGGGTCGATGCGGTGGTGGTCGATCCGCGGGCTCTCTACACCTCGCATCTGAGCGTCACCCGCGTGCTCGAGGTGCCCGACCGCGACCGGACCCGGGTGTGGGACGCCACCCGGACCGCCGTCGAGGGCGGCGTTCTCGGCCTGGGGTGGCATCCGGTCTCCGCCGTGCCCGGCCTTGCCCTTGAGACGGACAAGAAGGCCCGGGTACTGGTCGGCTACGTGCACGACCGGTTCGCCGCCGCGGTGCTCGCCGCCGCCCGCAGCGCCCGCACCCGGGTCGTCTCCGTCGAGGACGACGGGCTGCGGTCGCTGCGCACCGGCTTCGACCGGATCGACCCCGCGGCCGCCTCGATGGACAAGGCGCTGCGCGCCGCGGTCGAGCGGCTGCAGGCCGACGGGCACACCGTCGCGGTGCTGAGCGCCGATGCCCCGGAAACCGTGGCGGTGGCGGACGTCGCCGTCGGTGTCCTCGACGGCGGTGGCCCGCCGCCGTGGGGTGCCGATGTGCTGGTGCCGGATCTGACCGGAGCATGGCGGCTGTTGTCCGCACTGCCGGCTGCCCGGGCGGCGAGTCGCCGCGGGGTGGAACTCTCGCTCAACGCCTCGGCGCTGGGCGCGTTGCTGATGCTGCCCGGTGTACCCGGCAGCGGCCCGGAGTCGGTGACCGCCGGTGCCGCAGCGGCACTGTGGACCGGGCGCTCGCTGGCCCGCGCCGTGCTTGCCGAGCCGCTGCCGCAGCCGCGGTCCGGGCACGACTGGCACGCCCTCTCACCCGCGGCGGCGCGCCGGTTGCTGCCCCCACCCGACGGAGACCGACCCGCACCGCGACCCCGCCGTGCCGTGATCCCGGCCGCGGCCCGGCCGATTCGCCTCGCCTGGCGCACCGGCGGCACGCCCGTGCGGTCGGTGCGGGGCTTCGCCGGTGCGGTCCGGATCGAGCTGGCGGATCCGTTGACGCCGGTGCTGGCGACCTGCGCGGCGGCCAGCGCCGTGCTCGGCTCGCCGCTCGACGCGATCCTGGTCGGGTCGGTGCTGCTGGTCAACGCCGGAATCTCGGCGACCCAGCGGCTGCGGGCGGAGAAGGTGCTGCGCGAGCTGTTGCAGGAACAGGATCCGCCGGCCCGCCGGCTGACCGGCACGACAGGACACCGTCGTTATCTCGGGGTCCCGACGGCCACGCTGCGCCGGGGGGATCTGATCGAGGTCCGGCCGGGCGAGGTCGTCCCGGCGGACGGCCGGCTGATTCTGGCCGCCGGGGTGGAGGTGGACGAGTCCTCGCTGACCGGGGAGTCGCTGCCGGTGGTCAAGCAGACCGAACCGACACCCGGGGCGCCGCTGGCCGAACGGACCTGCATGCTCTTCGCGGGCACCACGGTGCTGACCGGCACCGCCGTCGCCCTGGTCACGTCGGTGGGCGCCGCCACCGAGACCCGCCGGGCCACCGCCATGGCCCCGGGTAAGGTCCGCGAGGTGGGCCTGCAGAGCCAGCTCGGTGCCCTGACCCGGCGGGCCCTGCCGGTGAGTTTCGGCGGCGGCGCGCTGGTGACCGCGTTGGGGTTGCTGCGCGGCACCGGGGTGCGGGCGGCGGTGACCAGCGGGGTCGCGGTGACCGTGGCGGCGGTCCCGGAGGGGCTGCCGCTGGTGGCCACCCTGGCGCAGATGGCCGCGGCCCGCCGGTTGACGAGCTCCGCGGCGCTGGTGCGCACCCCCCGATCGGTCGAGGCCCTCGGCCGGGTTCAGGTGGTGTGTTTCGACAAGACCGGCACGCTCAGCGAGAACCGGCTGCGGGTGACGGTGGTCGAACCGGCCGAGGGGTTCACCCGCGAGCAGGTTCTCGCCTACGCCGCCCGCACCGGCCAGGCCGCGAACGGCGGCCCGCCCGATCACGCCACCGACGTCGCCGTCGTCGAGGCCGCCGACGGCGCCGGCGCCACCGACGGCGACGGCGACCGGATCGCGTATCTGCCGTTCCGCTCCGGCCGGGCCTACGCCGCCGCGGTCGCCGGCCGGCACCTGGCCGTCAAGGGCGCCCCGGAGGTGATGCTCGGCGCCTTCACCGCCCGCCCCGACGCGCTCGCGCAGCGGGTGCGGGCGATGGCCGCGGCCGGGCTGCGGGTGATCGCCGTCGGCGGGCGCGAGCTGTCCGACGACCAGGTGCGTGCCGCCGCCGACGACCCGGACGCCCTGGCCGACCTGGCCACCCGGCAGCTGGCACCGGTGGGGCTGATCGGGTTGGCGGACACTCCCCGCGCCGACGCCGCCGGGTTGTTGCCGGCGCTGCGCGAGCAGGGCATCGGGGTGCGGTTGATCACCGGCGATCATCCGGTGACGGCGATCGCGATCTCGCGGGAGCTGGGGCTCGACGTCACCGCCGAGCAGGTGCTCGCCGGCGGCGAGTGGGAGGCGATGTCCTCGGGCGAGCAGCAGCGCGCGGTCGGCGAGCGGCTGGTGTTCGCCCGGATGTCGCCCGAGCACAAGGTGCAGATCGTGCAGACCCTGGAAAAGACCGGGCGGGTGTGCGCGATGGTCGGGGACGGCGCCAACGACGCCGCCGCGATCCGCGCCGCCAGCGTCGGCATCGGGGTGGCCTCCCAGGGCAGCGACCCGGCCCGGGGCGCGGCCGACGTGGTGCTGCTCGAGGGGCGCGTCGGCGCGCTGCTCGACGCCCTCGACGAGGGTCGGCAGCTGTGGCAGCGGGTGCACGCGGCGGTGGCGGTGCTGCTCGGCGGCAACGCCGGCGAGGTGGCGTTCGCGTTGATCGGCAGCGTGCTCACCGGGCACTCGCCGCTCAACGCGCGGCAGCTGCTGCTGGTGAACATGCTCACCGATGCCCTGCCCGCCGCCGCGCTGGCGGTCAGTACCCCACGCGGCAACGGCAATCACCCCGCCGCCGCGGCGGTGGCCGATCAGTCGGTGCTGCTGCGCACCGTTGCGGTGCGCGGGACCACCACCGCCGCCGGCGCCACCGCCGCCTGGCTGATGGCCCGGGTGACCGGAACCCATCAGCGGGCCTCGACCGTGGCGCTGATCGCGCTGGTCGGCACGCAGCTCGGCCAGACCCTGCTCGACTCGCGCAGCCCGCTGGTCGTCGGCACCGTGCTCGGGTCCCTGGCCACCATGGCGGTGCTGGTCAGCACCCCCGGGGTCAGCGGGTTCCTCGGCTGTGTGCCGGTCGGGCCGGTCGGCTGGACCCAGGGTCTCGGCAGCGCCGCGGTGGCCACCGTGCTGGCCGCGGTTGCCCCCGAGGCGGCGGTGCGGATCCCGGGGATCGGCGCGGTGGTGCGCACGGTGACCGAGGCCGGCAGCGTCGAGGAGGTGCGCCGCCGCCTCGCCCGGATCGGGGGGCTGCCGCTCGGGTAACCGGGTCGCTCAGGTGGCCAGGTCGGCGGCGTGGCGACGGGCCCGCTCGGCCGCCTGCAGTTCGAGCCCGTACAGCAACCCGAAGGTGAACCCGTTCTCCCCGGCTGTGGTCCCGGCGCGGGCACCGAACTCGCGCAGCAGGTCGGTGGCGACGGCGCTGTCCTGATGCTCGCCGAGCACTCGCTGGATGTTCGTGTAGCGGGCGATCTTTCTCTTCGCGCGTGTGCGGCCCAGCAGCGGGGTGGCCAACTCGGTGGCGTAGCGGGCCCGTTTCGCGGCCTTGCGGGCCCGGTGCAGGGCCTGCTCGTCCTCGCCGGCGGCGGCGGCCCGCACCCGGCGCAGGGCCTTGCGTTCGGCGGTGCGCACCGCCTTCTCGATCGCCCGGGCACCGTCTGCCTGCTCGGTCACCGGGGGCTGGGTGCGCCAGCGTGCCAGCGCGGCGAGCAGCGTGCGATACCGGTCGGAGTCCAGGGCGCGCAGCACCTCGTCGAGGTGGCGGCGCTCGTCGGCGTGCAGATCGGTGGTGATCCGCGACGCCACCGGGCCCATCACCAGCTCCGGCGGCAGCGTCTCGAGCGCGGCGGCGAACCGGGCGTGCTGCACCTGCCGATCCCGAACATGACCGAGCAGCCCGGCATACCAGGACAATTCGGAATCGAGCCAGGTGCGTTGCGCGGGTTCGAACAGGTCCTGCCACACCCGGAGGGTGCTGCGCAGCCGCCGGATACCGACCCGGATGGGGTGTATCGGGTCCAGACCGCGGCGCAGCCACACGTCTCCCGCACCGATCGCCTCGATCTGGGTGTCGAGGTAGGCGCTGAGCACACGCCGTGCTGTCGTGGGGGCGTCGCTGTGCGGGGAAGGGTTGATTGCGGCGAGGGCGTGGTCGAGCGCGCTGCGGTGCGGCGCTGGTGCGGCGTCGGCGCGGGCCAGGGCCGCGGTGAGCGCGGTGCGGTGTCTCTTCGTCGCGGCCGTACCGAGGTCGAGGTGGATCTGGTGCCACTGTTCGACGGTTGCCTCCTGGCCGATCACGGTGGCCTGGACCGTCTCGACGATGATCTGCGCGAGCAGTCGGTCCTTGCGGTCGTACCATTCGTGCCGGTGTTCGCCGATACCGAGGGTGACCGAGCGGCGCAGCGGCCGCCCGCTCGTCAGGCCCGCCACCGCCGCGGTGAGTTCGTCGGGCACGAGGTCGCTGTCGGTGGAGGCGAGGTGCAGTTCGGTGCCGAGCTTGCCGCCCGGAACGGCCAGTTCCCAGCGGGGCTCGGCGTCGGGGCCGGGATTGCGGTACCGGAGGACGCAGCCCCAGCGCCGCAGATCGCGGTTGTCGGTGTCGAGGTAGATGCTGTGGCGCTCGGGGCCGGGGTTCTCGACGTGCCGTGCCCTCGGCAGGATGTCCCGCCATCGCGGCAGGTCCCCCAGGGAGGACGCGAGATACGTGGTGTCGGCGGGCGCGGACGAGGCCATGACTTCGAGTCTGTCGCATCCGACCGGGCGTCGGCTGGAAATGTGGTGTCTTTTCGCTCCCGCAGTGGTGCTCGGCGGCGGTGCGACCCTCGTCAAGGATGACTGCGCCTCGTCGTCGACGGGACTACAGTGAGAAATCAGCCCTCGAGTGCCGTGGAGCACCCATCCCCGTCTGCGATCGAGGTCACCGTGGACCCACCGACGTCGCCGGCATCCCGGTCCGGCGTCGGCCGCGACAGCCCGGATTTCGACACCACGGCACCGTCCGTCCGGCATCACCTGCGGCGGCCGGGCTGAACCCAGGGGTCCGGGCTGAACACAAGGGGTCCGGGCTGAACACAAGGGTCCGGGCGACGAAGACCCTGCTCGCCGGGTTGCGCCCGGGACGGCCGCACCGATCAAGGAAACGACATGGGAATACGTGATACATCCGCTCGTCTTGCCACCGACTCCACCCGCCTGGTGACCGACTCGACCCGCCTGGTCGCCGACACGGCCAACGCCACCACCAGCCTCGCCGGTGCTGTCGGCGGGGCCGCCCTCGGCGGGGTCGTCGGCAGTGTCCGCGGCGCCGTCGGCGGCGTGCGCACGGGACTGAGCAAGGGATCCGGCTCGACCCCGGCGGCCGCGGCGACACTGGCTGCCCTCGGCGTCACCGGGCTGGTCGAATGGCCCGTGCTGGCCGCCGTCGGGGGCGGGGCGCTGGCCGTGAAACTGCTGACCCCGCACCGGCCCACCGCCAGAGTCCAGTCCGGTACCGCCACCGCTGCTGCGCCGGCGCGGTCGTCGACGCAGCCGAAGGACGCGGCGACGACCGCACCGAAGGCCGTGCCGCCGCCGGCGACGGCCCGGCCCCGCTAGAGGTGTCTCGACGGCACCTCTACCCCCCGGGGAGCGGCCGGGTCAGTCGTCGACGACGACCACCACGCCGGCGCGCATCAGCACGGCATACAACTCGCACAGCGGCGGAGTGAGCAACCGGACCACCGCGCCGACAACCGCATCCGGGCCGGCAATGGTCATAGGGTTCGACATGGCTCAAGGGTACGAGCCTCGGGTGCGCCCCAGGATGCGCGCAGCTTACGACAGGGGAAACCATGGCCGACGAACAATCTTTCTGGCAGTCGCACCGCACCATGGCCGGCGTGGCCCGCGACGCCGAACGTTTCGCAGTGCGCCTACCTCTGGTGGGCCACCTCGGAATTCCCCGGCCCGAGCAGGTCGCCTACTTCGCCGGTCTGGGGGCGCTGGTGGCGTTGGATCTGCTCGAGTGGCCGGTGGCAGTGGCGATCGGCGTCGGGCAGCTCCTGCTCACCGAGCATGCCCGGGCCGACGCCGGCGATACCCGGACACCTGCCCCGGACGCGGAGCCGGAGCACCGCACGGCCCCCACCATCGCCCCCGTGTCCTGACCGGCGCATCCGAGACATCGTCACCGTCGTCGCAGCATCGACCACTCCGGCGGCGCCGCTCCGGATGCGCCCGGGGATGCAGCAGCGTGGAACTGCCGGCGGTAGCGCCACAGTCGGGTGCGGACCAGATGTGCTCCGGTGTCGAGGGTAAACGCCGCAGGGTGTGTCCCATCAGTTCCGTCGACGCAGGCTTCCGACCGCCGTACTGCGGTGGACTGCATCGAATACGGCCACCGTCGACGAGAATTCACCGAGCGTTGGTGTGTGCTTCTCCCGCCGTGCGAGACAATCTGGGTGGACCTGTCGGTACTACCGGACGGGGCGTGAGGTGAGCGAGACGATGCCGATGGTGCGGCCGACGCCGGGGGCACCGCTTGTCTCCCGGACAACCGAGTCGTGTGGGATACCGCGGCGGACAGCGTCCTGACCGTCCGGACATCGGTGCGCCTGCTCCACGTCGACGTCCCCGAGGTCACCGCCTGCACCGTCGGCGGTGCCCGCAGGATCGACGAGCGGTTCGCCCGGCTCGCGCGGTGGCTCGAGCAGCGTCCCGACCTGCCGGTCACCGGGTTCTTCGCCGAATACCTGCTGCCGAAGCTCGGCACCGGCCGGGCCGGCACCCTGCACGTCGAACAGGGCCGTGCCGCTGCCGCCTTCGCGCATGCGACCGCCGCCGCCCGGTTGCCTCGTCCCGACGGCACCGAGCGCCCGTTGTTTCTGCGCACTGCCGGAACCCCATTCGACCACCGGGGTCGACTGTGGGCCTACGTGGCCCCGTACTACAGCGCAGCCGAACGCCGCGGGATGACCCGGGCACAGCGCTCGACGTTCAACCTGGACATGGTGCGAGCCGGCTGGGCGGTGCCGTTCCTGGTGTATCCGAACCTTCCCGCGACCCCCGATCTCGCGGTGCTGCTCGAAGACACCGCCGGGGCGAGGGCGGCCGGCCGCGGTATCTGGGCCGACCCGCCCACCCTCTTGCCCTTCGAATACCGGGCGGTGGAGCGGCTGTGCACGATCGCCGAGAGCATCGCCACCGGGGCGCCGCCGCCCGATCCCGCCGCTTGGCAGCTGCTCTACTGCGCCGACATGCGTACCCGCGTACTGCACGGTCCGTTCGACTATGTGGAGGTCCCGCTGCTCGACCGGCTGTGGTTGTGGCCGGCGGACGTCCCCGAAGCCCTCGGCCGACTCAAGCTCACCTTCTCGCCTCGGTTGCTCGACACCCACTGACCGCTGCCTGCGTGGACCTCCGCGGCGTGCGTCAAGTGCCGTACCCGACGGTGTAGCCGCGGACCGTCGCTGTGCGGCGGCGGTGCGCGGCGGGTGGCAAGTCGACGGGCACCGGGCGAGCGGGCGAACGACACACCAACAGCAGACTACGGCTGGCGGCATCTCTTCTGCCCGCCCAGGCCCGAGCGCGAGAATCGAAGCGCTGCGCCACCGGCGGTGCAGACCCGGCCGGTCCGGGTCATCGCGGCGCAGCCAGCAAGCCCCGGAGGGGCAGCCGAAGGGATCGACATGACAGCCAGCCCGGTGATCACTGTGGACGTGGACGGCACCCTCGAGGCCGACGGGGCCGCGGTGTGGGCCGCGACGGTCGCGCATCGGCATGGCTGGGGGCTGCGGCTCGTCCACGCGCTGCCCGAAGCGTTGTATCTGATGAGCGATATCGAGGTGGTGCGCCAAGGCCCCGCCATCGCCCGGATCCGCACGGGCGGCGAATCGATTCTCGACCATGCTGCCGAACTGGTACGTGCCAGGTATTCCGGGCTGGAGGTCGGCACCGAGCTGTTGCTCGGGCCGCCGGAGGCGGCGGTGGCCGCGGCGGGTGCGCGGGCCCGGATGATCGTCCTTGCCCACGAACGGGGCGGTCTCATCGACCGGATCCTCGGCTCGCCGGCACTGGATGTGGTCAAGAGGGCATCGTGCCCGGTCACCTTCTGGTGCGGTCAACCCGGGCAGCTGCCCGACCGACGACCGGTCGTCGTCGGCGTGGATGGCAGTGCCCTCGGCGATACCGCGCTGGTCGAAGCGTTCGAGTTCGCGTCCCTGTTCGGTTCCCCGTTGACCGCGGTGCACGCCTGGTCGGTGCGGAACGAGGCCGGGGGTGTGACAAACCCCCTGCTCATCGACACCGACGTGCTCGCCCACGAAGCGAAGACCAGACTCGCCGCGCATCTGGCTACCCTGCGTGAGTTGTTCGCCGACGTTCCCGTCACCGAGGTCGTCACCCAGGACGAGCCGGCCCGGGCTCTGTTGTGTGCCGCCGAAGGTGCCCAGTTGCTCGTTGTAGGCACGCACGGACACGGACGCATCGCGGGTGCCTTTTACGGGTCGGTGAGTCGGCACCTGCTGCGGCACAGCCCGTGCCCGACCATGCTGTGTCGCCCCAGTTCCCACCCGGGGCGCTGAGCGAGGAGACGATGCCCGAGGTGCGCGCTGCACCGATCTTCGACACCGGGGCGGCCGGGCGAGATTCCGGCGGGTTCAGACTGCGTCGCCGCCTCGGTGGGCGCCGTGGCGATTCACACCCGGCCAGAGGCCGTCCAGAATCGTGAAAGAGGGGCTTGTGTGGTTCATCGCCGCGGCCGGATGTGTCATACACTCTCGGCGTTACCTTTCGGCGATCGCGCCGCTCCATTCTCCGGTAGCGGCCGCCGTCAGGCTGTGTTCGGCGCCGACCGGAGGGAAGCTCCATGGCGAGCGTCTCGACTTATACCGATCCCTCGCAGGTGGACGTCGACACGATCGTCGCTGCACTCGACGCCGACCCCGTACGGGGCCTGAGCACGCCCGAGGTCGCGCGCCGGCTGGCCGCCGGCGGGCCCAACGAACTCGCACCGTCGCCGTCGGTGCCGGCGTGGCGCAAGTTCCTCGCGCAGTTCCACGATCCGTTGATCTACCTGTTGTTCGCCGCCATCGGCGTCTCGCTCGTGGTGTGGGCGATCGACGGCGCCGCCGGGTGGCCGGCCGATTCGGTGGTCATCACCGTCATCGTCGTGCTCAACGCCGTCCTCGGCTTCGCGCAGCAGGCCCGGGCCGAGCACGCCGTGCAGGCCCTGGCGAAGATGAGCGCGGTGACCGCGACGGTGCTGCGCGACGGGGTGCGCCGGCGCGTGCCGACCGCCGAACTCGTGCCCGGCGACATCCTCGTGCTCGGTGAGGGCGACGCCGTCGCGGCCGACGCGAGGGTGCTGTCGGCCGTCTCGTTGCAGATGTCGGAGGCCTCGTTGACCGGGGAGAGCGAACCGGTGTCCAAGAGCGCGGACACCCTGGGCGAGCCCGCTGTCCTCGCAGAGCGCGGCGACATGGTGTTCGCCGGCACCGCCGTCACCCAGGGCTCGGGCCGGGCGGTGGTGACCGCCACCGCGATGGACACCGAGCTGGGCCGGATCGCGGATCTGCTGCACACCACCCGCCAGGCGCCGACCCCGTTGCAACGCGAGATGGCCCGGGTCGGGCGCACACTCGGGATCGCCGTGCTGGTGATTGCGGCGGTGGTGATCGCCACGACCGTGGTGGTCTACGGGGTGCACAGCCCCGACGAGGTGGTGACCGTGCTGCTGCTCGGGGTGTCGTTGGCCGTGGCCGCCGTCCCGGAGGGTCTGCCGGCGATCCTGTCGGTGGTGCTGGCTGTGGGGGTGCAGCGCATGGCTGCCCAGCACGCCATCGTCAAGACCCTGTCCTCGGTGGAAACCCTCGGTTCGGCGTCGGTGATCTGCTCGGACAAGACCGGCACCCTCACCAAGGGCGAGATGACCGTCAGTCGCGTCGTTACCCCGCTCGGGCAGGTCACCGTCACCGGCGTGGGCTACCGGCCGGACGGGCAGCTCCTGCACGACGGCGCGCCCGTCGACGGCGACAGCGACCTGGGACACCAGACGGCCTGCGTGCTCACCGGCGGCAGCCTCGCCGGCAACGCCGTCGTCCGGGAAGTCGGCGGGCACTGGACCGTCCACGGCGACCCCACCGAGGCGGCGTTCCTGGTGGCCGAAACCAAACTCGGCGCCGCGGCGCCGCCAGCGGCCCGATTCCGCCGGCTCGGGGAGATCCCGTTCACCTCCGACCGCAAGATGATGACCGTCGTGGTTGCAGACACCGCCCGCGCCGACACCCCGATCGTGGTGAGCAAGGGTGCCCCCGACGTGCTGCTCGAGCGGTGCTCGCACGTGCAGGTGGGCCGGCGGATCGAACCGCTCGATCCGCTGTCGCGGCGGCGCCTGCTCGAGCAGGTCGAGCAGCTGTCGGATCAGGCCTTCCGCACTCTCGCCGTCGCGCACCGGCGGCTCGACCCGGTCACCGCGTCGTCACCGCTGAACGACTCGATCGAGCACGACCTCGTCTACACCGGCCTGGTCGGGATCCTCGACCCGCCCCGGCGGGAGGCTGCCGACGCCATCGCCGAGGCCCGCCGCGCCGGCGTGCGGGTGCTGATGATCACCGGCGACCATCCGCGCACCGCGACCCGCATCGCCCACGACCTCGGCCTCGTCGGCGACGGAAGTCCGGTGGCCGTGTCCGGCCGCGAACTCGCCGCACTCGACGCGCCGGGTCTGCGCGAGACGGTGCGCCGCTGCTCGGTGTATGCCCGTGTCACCCCGGCGGACAAGCTGCGCATCGTCGAGGCCCTGCAAACCGATCACGAGGGTCCCCGCGAGGTGGTGGCGATGACCGGAGACGGCGTCAACGACGCTCCCGCACTCAAACGCGCCGACATCGGCATCGCCATGGGCCGCTCCGGCACCGAGGTCAGCAAGGAAGCGGCGGCGATGATCCTCGCCGACGACAACTTCGCCACCATCGTCCGCGCCATCCGCGAGGGGCGCGGGATTTTCGCCAACATCAAGAAATTCCTGCGCTATCTGCTCTCGTCGAACATGGGCGAGGTGCTCACCGTCTTTCTCGGTGTGGTTCTCGCCGGGGTCATCGGCCTCTCCGACGGCAGCGGCGCCATGGTGCTGCCGCTGCTGGCCACCCAGATCCTGTGGATCAACCTGCTCACCGACAGCGCCCCCGCCCTGGCGATGGGGGTCGATCCGGACACCGAAGACATGATGCGCCACCCGCCCCGGTCGACCTCCGAACGGGTGATCGACGCCCGCATGTGGGCTGGGATCGTGCTGATCGGGGTGGTCACCGCCGGCGCGACGCTGGCCACCGTGGATCTGTATCTGCCGGGCGGCGTACTCGACGGAACCCGGTCCCTGGACAATGCCCGCACCGCCGGATTCACCGTGCTGGTGCTCGCGCAGCTGTTCAACGCGTTCAATGCCCGCTCGGAGACCACCACCGCCTTCCACCGGCCGTTCGCCAACCGCTGGCTGTGGGCCGCGGTCACTCTCTCGGCACTGCTGCAGGTCACCGTCGTGCATGTCCCGGTCCTCAACGACGCGTTCTCCACTGAGCCGCTCACGGTGTGGCAATGGCTGGTGTGTGTGGCCATGGCCAGTGTCGTGCTGTGGGTCGGTGAGCTCCGCAAACTGATCCTGCGCCGGTCCGGGCATCCGAAACCGACTACCTGATCATCGAATACGGTGAACACACGCGGGGATGGTGCTGTATTGAAGTAGGTGCTGTAGTGAAGTGATGGACACCGACGAAGAACGCCACATCGACGAGGTCCGCCGGCGCTTGAGGACACGTTTCCCGCAGGCGGATCCGGGAAGCATCGACGAGGCGATCGCATCCGCTCACCACCGCCTCGACGGCCGGCCGATCCGTGCTTTCGTTCCGGTGCTGGTCGAACGCGCAGCGCTCAACGCGCTGCGCGGCACCCACAGCGACACCCCCGACCTGTAGAGGGCGCCCGAGGCTACTGCTGGAGCGTGCCGGAATCGACGACGAGGACGTCACCGCTGACGAAGGAGGCGTCGTCGGACAGCAGGAACACGATCGCCGCGGCGATCTCCTCCGCTGCGGCGGCCCGTTCTGCCGCCTGCCCGTCGGCGTAGAGCTGCTGCAACGGTACCGGCCGGGAACTCCACGCCGGCGTGGCGACCATGCCGGGGCCAACCGCGTTGACCCGGATGCCGTACTCGGCGTACTCCGCCGCCGCCTGCCGCGTCAGTCCGATCACCCCGTGCTTGGCAGCCACATAGGCGCCCAGCCCCGGCATGGCCTTCAACCCGGCGATCCCGGCGGTGTTGACGATGGCGCCGCCCTCACCCTGCCGCAGAAAGAGACCGAGCTCGGCGCGCATGCACAGGAACACCCCGCGCAGATCCACATTGTGCAGGCGGTCCCACACCTCGACGCCGATCTCGTGCAACGGCACATCGGGCTGCCACGCCCCGGCGTTGTTGACGGCCCCGTCGAGGCGACCAAAGTCGGCAAGGACGCGGCCGAGCAGGTGTTCGACCGACGCCTCGTCGGCGACATCGGCCCGGACATGGCCGGCCGAGCCCCCGCCCCGGCGGACCTCGGCCACAACTGCGGCCCTCGCCTCGTCGGCGATGTCGGCGACGACCCCCGCCGCCCGTCGTGGGCCAGACGCGCCACCACGGCAGGACCGATTCCGGCGCCGCCACCGGTGACCGGATACGTCCTTCCGGCAAGCGACACAACAGACCGCGAGGCGACTACGGCTTCGTGTCCGGGCTCGCGGACTTGGCGTCCATCTTAGGGGGCTCCACCTTCGCTGCCGGTGTCGATTTTGCGGTCGTCGGGGTTGCCGTCGGCTGCGTTTCGGGTGCGGTGGTCGTCGGCGTCGGCGTCGGCGTCGGTGTCGGTGTCGGTGTCGCGGGCGCGGTCGTCGTCGGCGTCTCGAGGGCGGCGGTCGGGGCGCCTGCCTGGGCTGCGGTGGTCTTTTCGGTGGATTTCTCGGTCGGCGCAGCAGCCTTGTGGGGGGCGAGCATCCGGATGGCCAGCGCGGTGGCGCCGAGTCCGGCCAGTATCGGCCCCGCGGCCATGCCGGTGGCCAGTCCCGTCGCCCCCACCGCGGCGATCGTCACTGCCGCGGCCGGCGTCGAATGGGCGCCGCTGCCGACGCCGGAGCGGACACCGTCGGCGGCGCCGCGCACACTGCCGATCAGCGCCCCCACCAGCGCTCCGCTGACGGCACCGGCCGCGCTGGTCGTTGCGTATGCCGCATCGGTGACCACCCGAGTGGTCGTGTCCACGATCTCCATTACTGATTCCTCACTTCGATCGGTCGAGTCGGCGTCACCGGCCGGGTGCTCCCGGGCCCGCCAACGGCCGCTCTGTCCCGGTGCCCGCAAGCGGCATACTCCCGTAGGCGCAGCCACGGCCGAAGCGGGTCGGACCGGTGACACCTGCGTGGGTCGACGGCCGTCGATCCGATCGGAGTCGGCGGGCACGCCCGTTGACGTGGTGCACGTGGTGGCTGGGGCATCGGCACATCCGTGGCCCCCGGCGGGGACGACTCGACGTTGTCCAAGGCAGTACGAAAAACTATCTCCGAGTCTACTGCGCTCACTCCGGCCTCGTGGTGCTCCTCCGATTGACCTTTTCTGCTTCTCCGAAGGCGATCAGGCTCCGAACGCCGTATGCGGCGGAGCGAGCCAGAGGTCCTCGGTGGGCGCAGCCGGTGGCCGCTCGTCGGGGAACTCCCCGGTGAGGACGAACACGATCCGGCGGCTCATCTCCACCGTGTGGTCGCAGAACCGTTCGTAGAAGCGTCCCAGCAACGTCAGGTTCACCGCGGCGGACGCGCCGTACGGCCAGTCCGGGTCCTTCGTGGCCGTGAACAGCCGCACGAGCAGTGCATCGGCCCGGTCGTCGGAGGCGATCAGTCGCAACGCACCGTCCCGGTCCCAGGCGTGCAACACCTCTCGCGCTGCCGCGGCCTGCCCCTCGGCCACCGCACCCATCTCCGCGACCAGGCCGTAAAGCTCGTCGGGGACGACCTGCCTGGGATGGTGCAGCCGCGCCACCACGGCGATGTGGGCCGCGAGGCTGCCCATCCGCCGCAGATCGGCGATGTTGTGCATACCGCTGACCAAAGCCCGCAGATCCTGCGCCACCGGCGCCTGCAGCGCCAGCAGAGTCAGGATGCGCCGGTCGAGATCCCGGGCCCGGGTGTCGATCTCGGTGTTGAGATCGAGGGTGCGTTCGGCGGCGACCAGGTCGGTGTCGAGCAAGGCCCGGTTCGCCAGACCGAGCGCGGTTGCGGTCAGGCCGCACAGCTCGGCCAGATCGGCGCGAACGCCTTCGAGTTTGGTGGCGAACACCTCACGCATCGAATTGCTCCCTTCTTTCGGCCGGACGTCGACTCCAGACCATCCGGCGGTGTTCGCCGACGGGCACGGGGCAGAATCTCGGACTGCCTCGTCGACCTCGGAAAACCGCGAGGGCGCAGCCGGACGTCCGTACACACGGAAGCCATCGACGGATGCGTCGATTGTCCTCCACCCGGCCTCCCCGGTGCCGTGTTCGGTGGGTAGGTACACGCAACGTTCTCCCGTCCGCCACCTCGCCGTCCACATACCTTCGCGAGCGTGACTCGATGGCCTCTCGCCCGTGGTCCGCCCACCCGGGTGCCACCTCCGACGAAAGGCCCGGGCCGACACCTCGACCGAATCGCGACACGGATCTGTCGATGTCGCGCCCCGGCCCGCGGGGCGCCGCCGGCCGTTCATCCTGCAGTCACCCCACCGGGATAGACCGGGTACGGAACCGTCGGGGCAATTCGATCCCGACACGGAAGGAAGACGAACAACGCATGCCAGGCGCCGCACCCGCCCACCCGGGCACCGACCCGTACCGCAGGCTCCCTGTTCCCGTGGTCCTCGTCCACCGATCGAGAACCCCGCCGGCGGATTGGCGTTCCGCTGCTGCGGTCACCCTGGGATCCGTTGTGTCCGCGGGCACGGCCGCGGCACTGATCGTCGCCGTGGCGTCGAGCGGCGCGGCGTACAGCGTCTCCCGGCTGGTCACCTCGCCGCGGTCCCGCTGACCGCGATCACTCGTCCGGACAGCCCATCCCTACCGTCATTCCGAAGACGGGCACCCCTTCGATGTTCTGCGACAACGTCCGCGCCCGGGCAGGTGATCGGTCGCTGCACCGCCAGGAATCGGTGTCCCACACCGCACTCGGGTGGACACGGCACCCGGGTGGACACGCAGCGGCAGCACCGGCACCATGGTCCTTGGATCATGGAGCATGATGTCCTCCGGAGGCACCGTAGGTGACAGGGGAGGGCCGGCACGACCGTTCGGGCCACCGGCCCGAGCGTGAAGCTGCGCGCTAGGCACGGAGGCGCCGATGTTGGTGCTCGCTCGCCACGCCCATGCCGGCAGCAAGAAGCTGTGGACCGGCGACGACGCCGACCGGCCCCTGAGCCCCCTCGGATGGGACCAGGCCTGCAACCTGGTCACCGCACTCGACGGAGTTGAGCTGCACACGCTGCTGTCGAGTCCCACCGCCCGCTGCCGCCAGACCCTCGAACCCCTCGCCGCCGTCCGCGGGCTGTCCATCGACGAGCACCGGCTGTTGGCGCCGGAGGCACCGATCGAGCAGTTGTTCGACCTGGTCACCGCCCGCGGTCTCGACGAAGTGGTGCTCTGCACCCACGGAGAGGTGCTCACCGCCCTGGCGGCCCTGGCGCGCACGAAGGGCGCGACACCGCTGCCTCCCGCCGGGGGCACCGAGAAGGGCGCCGCGTGGCTGATCGACCGCCGGGCACCGGCGACCGGCCACCTGCGGTACCTGCCGCCGGTGCCGCAGTCCGACGGTGACGGCAGCGACTTCGGGCCCGTGGTGATCCGGCCGCTCGCCCCCGGCGACGAACCCGAGGTGCGTCGACTCCACGAACAGCTCGGCGAGCGCGACGCGCACCAACGGTTCTCGGCGCTCCCGCGACAACTCGAATCGCTCGCTGCACTCGTCCGCAACGGCGACGAGCGGCACGTCGGGCTCGGCGCGTTCTCCGGTCCCGCACTGCTCGGGGTGGCCCTCTACAGGGTCACCTGCACCGACGAGAACCCCGGACCGGCCGCCGACTGTGCTGTGGTCGTCGCCCACCGAGCCCAGCACCATGGCGTGGGTACCGCGCTGATTCAGCAACTGACCGCCACTGCCCGCGCACACGGCGTCGCACGACTGACCGCCTCCGTGCCAGCCGAGAACAGTCTGATGCTCGACATCTTGCGCACACTCGGCTGGTCACGCACGGGCCCGCTCGGTGCCACAGTCGATCTGACGATCGGGCTGACCCCTGCACCTTGAGGGCTTACGACAACCGGTCAGGCGCAACGCTCCCCGGAGTGGGCGCTCGGTTTCCTGCTGTCCATGGCCGCGACCTTCGGCGCCACGGTGTTGATCTTCCAGGAGGGTGCGTTCGGACTGGTCTCCGATCCGCAGCCGATCGTCAGCTTCCTGCCGATCATGCTGATCGGCCTGGTCTTCGGCCTCGCGATGGACTACCAGGTGTTCCTGGTGACCCGGATGCGGGAGGAGTACGTGCGCGGCAAGCCACCCCGGGGGGCGATGGTGGCCGGCTACCACCACGGCGCCCGGGTGGTGACCTCGGCGGCGATCATCATGATCTCGGTGTTCAGCGCGTTCATGCTGGAGGAGGACATCGCGGCGAAATCCATGGGCTTCGCATTGGCGGCCGGCGTCTTCCTGGACGCCTTCATCGTCCGGATGGTGGTCATTCCCGCACTGCTGGCGCTGCTCGGCGAATCGTCTTGGTGGTTGCCGAACTGGCTCGACAGGATCCTGCCCAATGTCGACATCGACGGCGAGCGGTTGCGTGCTCTGGCGGCGGCAGAGCGCGGAAACGAGGGCGAGGTGCTGGTGGCGGCTCGGTAGCGGGAGATGCGATGCCCCGCACACGTCGGCGTCGTAGATTCGCCCGTGCAGGTCGCGGCTCTGTCACCCCGAGATCAACGCTGGGAAACACGGCCTTCGCCAACGCTCGCAGGTGTTGATCGGGGGGCGCCGATTTCGGGCCGGAGAAGCACCTGATCACTGCCGGCGCGACCGAGCCGGAGGAAGATCCGCGCCGCGCACAGCAACGGTCAGGCTGCGATGGGGACGCTACCTCGTCCTCGACGACGAACACGTCCGCGGAGACCGGCTCGTGCCGCCGCCTCCGAGCCCACCGGCAGCGCACCGCTCGTATGCCGAGCCTGAAAAGGGTCGGATACGGGCAGCGGAACACGCGATGAGGCGCCCACAACCGGTATCCATGCTCTGACCGGTATGGAAAGAGAAATTTTCAATCTCACGTCACGGTACGAAGACCAATCAAGGGATCCATCTGCGCACGACGAACCCCATCGAATCTACTTTCGCGACAGTGCGTTCGAGGAGCAAGGTCACCAAGGGGCCGGGCTCGCGGACGGCCGGGCTCGCGATGGCGTTCAAGCTGATCGAGGCCGCTGAGGCACGCTGTCGCGCCGTGAACGCGCCGCACCTGGTCGCCCTCGTTCGGGCCGGAGCCGTGTTCGAGAAGGGAGAACTCATAGAACGACCGGTAGATTCGTCAACTACGAAGGAGGTCGCCTGACGCTCGCCCATCCACAACGATTTGACAATAACTCGTGTGGCGTCGCGATGAGTTTTGCCCTCCGGGGCAGTGTGATCTGCATGGGCAAACTCATCTATGGCTTCAACGTGTCGGTGGACGGGTACATCGCCGATGCACAAGGCAACATCGACTGGACCGATCCGAGCGAAGAACTGCACCAGTACTGGAACGACTTCGAGCGGGAGACCGCCCTGTCGTTCTACGGGCGGCGGCTCTACGAACTGATGTCCGCGTACTGGCCGACTGCCGACAAGGCCCCGGACGCCACCCCTCTGATCGTCGACTTCGCCCGCATCTGGCGCGACATGCCCAAGGTCGTGTTCTCGCACACCCTGGAGTCCGTCGACTGGAACTCCCGCCTGGAACGCGGCGACCCGGTCGAGGTGGTGACGAAGCTGAAAGCCGAAACCGACGGCAGCCTGGAGGTGGCCGGCGCGACGCTGGCCGCACCGATCGTGCAGGCCGGACTGGTGGACGAATACCGGATCGTGGTCGCGCCCACCGCCGTGGGCGGCGGCACCCCGTTCTTCCCGACACTGCAGTCATGGATCTCGCTGCGACTGTTGGAGAACCGCACCTTCCCGGGTGGCACGGTCCTCCTGCGCTACGAGGCGAAACACGACTGATCGGACATAGACAGCCAGGCGAGCTGCGGATGCACTACGAGATACACGACTCGAGCGCCACGCAGTTACTGCTGCACGGCGGCCTGTTCGTCATCCACCAGCAGTTCGACGAACTGCTACCCGGGAAACTCACAGAACGACCGATCGACCCGCCAACCACCCTGGAGGCCGCCTGAAACTCGCCCATCCACAGGTCTCGACAATATCTCCTCGATGTTCATCCATCCGTTCAATGTTTTCGACGGTTGAGCGGTCCGGGGGATTGGCCGCCGAAGCGCTGAGACGTCCCGGACTTTCCCTTCTCGAGGTCAGCGTCGAACGGGACACCCGAGCATGCCCCGGTATGTGCTGGCCCTGAGGGAGTGGGACCAGCACAGGTCGTTGACTTTGCTGTGCGAATTCTGGCGTGACGTTCGGTTCGGGTCGCTGAAGGACCGGAAAGAGTACCGGTAACGAGTCGGCGGCGGCATGGCAAGTCTGCGGTCCCGATCGGTGGCGTATCGCGGACCGGCCACTCGAGCCGCCCCCTCGCTCGTGCGCACCGCGCGGCACAAGGTGTGAAGGACGACCAGAAGCTCATCGCGGTGTCCATGACGGCGCCTGACTGGGCCACATCGCCCGGGGATCCGCCCTGCCTCTACGTCGTCCGGCGGGGTGAGGGCGGGCCTACCCGTTCGTTTCGCCGGCGCCGGGGTGGGGGGTGAGGTCGTCGGTGTCGGCGAAGACCAGGCGCCCGTCGTCGAGGGCGACTGCCCACCGGTGCACCGGCGCCCAGTCATGCCCGCGTTCGCCGGTTTCGGTCAGCTCGGCGTAGTCCTCGACGATCCGACCGGTCTGCGCCGATTCGGACGGCCGACGCACCAGCACCCGCGCCCCTACACCCAGAAGACCGGGCTCGGGTCTCGGTCTGTGCTTGTTCTCGAACATCTGTCGGCACCCTTCCGCTCGGCTACGCCCACTGGATCATCAGCCTCCCGCCGACGCGCGCTACCCGCATGTATGCGCATTGTCTCGGGCCGGTGCTGTCGTCGACGTGGTACGGACACATCGTGTTCGCCTTCGATGAGGCGGTGGCCACGCGGTCGAGCACGCCTGTGCCCCGCGGGGCGGCGATGCCGCCGTGGGGCGGGCCTGCGACGCACTGCCCGAGCTCGGGTTACTGACCCATCCTCGTCGTCCACGGTCACCGGACCACCTATTTCGCTCGCGAAGAGACCGGCGGACACGTACGCCCGGTACTGCCGCGACGTACACGGGCGGTCCCGTCGCTGCGACGTGTCACCGGAGGAGATCGAGGCGCGTCCGTTCCAATGGGGACCGGACACGGGAACAGTCGGCGTGCCCGGCGCGGTCGCGTCGGCCCGACGCGCCCGCGCCGTCCCGGAATCGGGTAGGCGGCCTGAGGCCCGACCAACTGACGCCGGTAGCCCTCAGTAGTAGTCGGCGCGAGGATTCCAGGTCGAGACGGCCCAGATGACTACCACGTCGAGGGCGATGATCAGGATCGACCACCACGGGTAGTACGGCAGCCACAGGAAGTTCGCCAGGATCGACACCGCCGCGATGACGATCGCCGCCACCCGCGCCCACGTCGCGCCGGTGATCAGCGCGATGCCCACGACCACCATCACCACACCGAGGAGGATGTGGATCCATCCCCACGCGGTGAAGTCGAACTTGAAGGTGTATTCCTGGCCCTGGACGAACAGCTCGTCCTCGGCCACCGCCGCAATGCCCTGGAAGAACTGGACGATGCCGACGGTGGCCAGAATGACCGCCGCCCCCACCGACGTGCCCGCCGCGATGCCCTGCTTGATGCTGATACTGCCCTGATCGTGCCGTACGTCCTCGGACATGACAGTTCCTTTCACCGGAAGGATGAGACCTCGGTAGTATGAGCCGATTCCACGGTCCCGGCCGGGTAGTGGTCAGCTGTTCTTCGTGCGTTCGCCGGGTGTTGCCGCGGCAACTCACGACACCGGGTGCTGCCACGATGTAACATTGCCTACGTTCCGCCGATCCATCGAGCGTCCCAGGACATGTCGATCCCGAACAACGTCCGGTATGAAGGTGCACGCGCTGGGAAAGTCGATCCGAAACATTCTCTCGTTCAGAGTATTCCCTGACCTACCGACTACGCCTTGGGAAGAAGGCCGGTCCGTGCCGTCTCGACCGCAGAAAGAGACCCTCCGACGGCCCCACCGATACCGGCGAGATGAGCTCGATCGACGATGTCGTCGTCGAGTTTCCCGCCGACCGGGCACCGGAGGGCGCGGCCCTTCCTGTGCTGCGCAGCCTGGTCCAGCGCGCCATCGCAACCGCATTGCGCCGCAATGGCACTCAGCTCATCGTGCCCAGCCGGATTCCGATCCGGAGCATTCCGGCGTCACCGGAGTCACTGCAATCCCGGAGTTGATTTCCCGAGTGGATCCGTGCGACAGATCTACCGACACCGGTGGGGTGGATAGACGGTCCTGCCGGCCACCGTCGTCGCGGTTGGTGCTCACCGCGATGCCCTCGCCCAGAGTGACGGTGCGCACGACAGGACGGGCCGCTGCTTCCGGTGAGCGGCGGTGAAACTCACCGCGCCCCAGGCGATGTCACGGGTGGGGGTCTCGGGTGCGGGTCGGCCGGGCCGAGACGCGAGGGGTTCGGCC
>NZ_JAALEH010000042.1:0-46259 GCF_011058195.1 Rhodococcus sp. 14C212
AACGGGGCCGACGATGTCCGGGACATCGTCCGGGCCATGGGCGCACCCCCCAACAACTGAGAACCCCTCGTTCACAAGCCGGTTCGGCACTTCGCGATGTCGATTCGAATGTGCCTCGAAGCATAGCCGCGCGGGCCGAGCCGCAATCGAAGGGTTCGATTTATCCCGTGAAGGTGAGGCCCCGTGCGGGTGGGTGTAGGGGCGTCGGGTGGCCGGCCATCGAGACCGTGCCGGACTACGGCTCTATCAGCTGGTGTGCAAGAGAAATTCGACGACGTATCACCGCCGAGTGGTGCGGACCAATAGAACTCGGTCAACCCGACGCCCAGACCTGAATTGCAGATCGCCGATCCCCGAACGACAGATGATATGGAATACATTGAAATCCGCCATTTTTGCGGTCTTCGGCACCCCGCTCCTTCAATGCACTGGTGGTGAACAATGCTGACTCTCTGGAAGTTGATCCGTTCGAAAGTGCTCGGGTTAGAGCAACGGATACTCCTCCTCGAGGATCAGGGTGCGATCGTACGCACTCTGACCAGATATGCTCAGTGTCTCGACTACGGCGACGAAGACGGCTTCATCAACTGTTTCACCGCAGATGCGGAGTACGAGATTCGCTCAGCGCAGACGCCACAGAGGAGCGGCGGACAGCGCACCGAGTCCGGCATGTGCTACAGCGGTCGGGAAGCTCTGCGCGCGTTCATCCAGCAGCACACCCGTGCGCCGATGGTATTTCACAAGCACGTCGCCATGAACCCCTTGGTGGAACTCGAGGGCGACCACGCGTCCAGTGTGAGCTACATTCTCCGGCTCGATGTCGATCTCAGCGGCACTATTTATGTCCGGGCCTTCGGACGGTATCTGGATCGGCTCCGTCGATGTGAGGACGGCGAATGGCGTATCGAGTGCCGAATCGCCGAGCCCGAGGCGCTCGACCTGCGTGAGTTTCGAAGGGCAGCATTAAGTCCTGAAGAACCGCTTCGCTTCTGAGGGAGGCAAGACAGAAATCCGAGTCACGAATTCGTGATTTGGACAGCACCACCGCCGTGTTCAGTGGAAACGGTGCTCCTGCCAAGGCCGTTCCCCGGATCTCCCTACGGCACCATTCGTTCTTCGATCGAGTGTGATGCCGGCGCGACATGGCGGCAACTCGAGTTGAAAATTGCCCGATCAAGACGTCGTAGCCTGTTCGGCTGACTCAAGGAGGATATCGTGACCGAGGTTTCCGTTGCTGTATCGATCGATGAACCGTGCGCCTATCTCGACCCACCGATGTCGCGTGTGCCGGGTGTGAAGTCAGAATTCGCAGTAGTCGAGCAGGCCGTTCGTGACATTGCGAGCGGGAAGCCGGTTGTTGTTGTAGACGACGAGGATCGGGAGAACGAAGGTGATCTGATCTTCGCTGCAGAACACGCGACGACTTCCCTGATGTCGTTCATGGTGCGGCACACGTCAGGCTACATATGCGTGGCTCTGGCCGAGGAGGAGGCGGACAGGCTGGACTTGCCGCCGATGGTGGCACGCAACGAGGACAAGCACGGGACTGCGTACGCGATTTCTGTCGATGCCCGACAGGGGGTCTCCACAGGCATCTCGGCAGCCGACCGAGCTCATACGGCCCGGTTGCTCGCAGACGCTCACACCACTGCCCACGACCTGACCCGTCCTGGCCACGTAGTGCCGCTGCGCGCCCGCGAGGGGGGTGTGCTGAAGCGCCGCGGACATACCGAGGCCGCGGTAGATCTCGCTGTACTGGCCGGGCTCAGGCCGGCAGGTGTTCTCTGTGAGATTGTGAGTGAGCAACAACCTACCGAAATGGCTCGAACCCCGGAATTGCGTCGGTTTGCCCACCGCCATGGCCTGACGCTGGTGTCGATTGCGGATCTGATCGCCTACCGGCGAGTCAACGAACTTTCCGTGCAACGGGTGGTGTCTGCGCGCATGCCGCTCCGTGCAGGAAACTTCACCGCAGTCGGATTCACCAGCAACGATCAGACGGGCGAGGAGCATATCGCATTGATATGCGGCGACCTGAGAGGCGCGGAGCATGTCCCTGTTCATATCCATTCGGAGTGCATTTTTGGTGATGTTTTCGGAGCCAGACAATGCGGTTGCGCAGGATATTTGGATTCCGCGCTATCCGAAATTTCCGCAAGCGGCCGCGGCGTAGTTCTGTACCTACGTAACGGTGAGTACGGCGGACACGGCCTATGGGATGCGGTACGCGTGCGGTCCACTCCCCACGGCCACCGTGCCGACCCATCGTGCGGCGCCCCTCTGGACGAGGCGCTCATAGCTCGAATCCTGTTGGATCTCGGACTGCGCAACCCGCTCCTGATCACGAGAACCGATCTTCAGAACCGGCGGCGGCAGATCTCGCAGCACCTCGTATGAGGGGCGAGGGTGTTCCGGACTCGTCTTGACAGGAGTCCGGAGCTAACGCCGCCGCCGAAACCAATCGTCGTGGGTTCTCCTCGAAGTGTCCGGAGGGAGCGAAGCTCACCCGCGAGGTAGGCCGGGGCCGAGCGAATCCGGACCGGTGTACGCAGGATCGAGTCGGCTGCGACTACCCAGGACGAAACGGTCGCCGATCGGTTCGGTGACGGTCCGAACGTCGCGGAACGTCTTTACGACAACGCGTGACGCAATTCGCCATTCGTTGTTTCTGCGTTCGAACCGGTCGACATAGCGGCCCACCGATGTCAGGAGCTTCCGGTCGTTCTCGCCATTCGGCTTGAGGAGATGCATTCCGGTGAAATATGACTCCGTGTAGGCGGTGTCGCCATCGAGATCGATAATGATCGTACCGAGTGAATGGGTCGTACTTTCGTAACGAGTATCGACTCCGGCCATCGCGTGTTCGACGAATTCCTCAGCTGATCCCACAAATGACCCGTGGTCGTCCACTGCGTCCGGATGGTAGAGCGAGCTGAGGAGCTCTCTGTCGCCGCGGTCGACCGCACGGCAGTAGAGATGAAGGATCTCTCTGATTCGTTCGCGGTCCGCGAGTACCTCGGGCGTCATTCTCCCTCTCTTCTCTCTTTCTTCTCTCTGGAGCTGTCGGGTCAGTTCCGTAGGGACGCAGCGATGGACGCGACGAAGGCCGCGCAATCGACACTATCTCCGTCGGTGTCCGACATTGCTCCCAGGGTCCAGGTGCACGCTCAGCCGCTCGGGGACCGGACCGGTTCCGAGACCGCGTGGCAACGAGGCCGGTCCATGTCAGGCGGTGTCCCCCTCCGCTGGGCCGTAGCGAGCTGGAATCTCAGATGATATAAAGATATCTAATGTACCTTACTTATTCGACGAAAGGGATCGCAGAGGCCGGCGGACCCCTCCGATCCCGGCCGAAAAGACGGGACGAGCATGAGCGATAATGCGAGCGTGTCGATAGACCCACGAACGTTTCGTGACGTGTTGGGTCACGTACCGACAGGGGTGGCGGTCGTGACGTCGATCGACAGTGATGGGCGACCGGTCGGCATGGCGGTGGGATCGTTCACATCGGTGTCATTGAACCCACCTCTCGTCGCCTTCCTGCCGGACAAGGGGTCCACGACATTTCCGAAAATCCGAGCTGCGGGGCGATTCTGCGTCAACGTGCTCTCGTCCTCACAGGAGGCCACCTGCCGCGCCTTCGCTGTACGGGGCGGAGACAAGTTCGCTTCGGCTCCGTGGCAACCGGCGCCCTCGGGTTCTCCGATTCTTGATGGCGTGGTCGCTTGGATCGATTGCGACCTCGACGAGGTCCACGAGGCGGGCGATCATTTCATCGTCGTGGGAAGGGTGACGAGCTTGGCGATCGACAACCCTGTGACACCTCTGGTGTTCTTCCAGGGAGGGTATGGCACATTTGCCATGAACTCCTTGGTTATGGGGGTTCTGGACGGCTGGAGCGAACAGATCCTGATGGCGGACAAGGCTCGCGGCCCTATCGAACAGCTTGCTCGTGAAACGGGTATGCTCGTGAGGGCCTACGGAGTGCATGGAGACGATCTCGTCGTCGTTGCGTCGGCGTCGCCACAACCGGACGTGACCCCCTCCGGAGTCGGCTTGAGACTGCCCTTCGTGCCTCCTTTCGGTCGGGGCTTCCTTGCATGGTCCGATGACGCGGTGTTCGACGAGTGGTGCTCACGCTCGCCGCATCCGTTGACCGAAGAGCAGAGGCGAGCGATCCGGAAAGACCTCGAGACCGAGCGTTCTCGGGGATGGGTGGCAACCAAGCGTTCGGATGGCTTCGGCGAGATATGGTCGCTCGCGGAACATATCGGCGCGGTCGGTCAGACTCCCGCGCTAGCCCGTCAGATCGCGTCGCTTGTCAGGGAACTCGACCTCGCCGAACCTGAGGGCGTGGACGTGCTCGACGGTCGAACGGTACAAGGATTCTCGGCTCCTGTATTCGACGCGGACGGAAAAGCTGCACTGGTCCTTTCGATTTCCGGGATCCCTGCAGGGGTGACCTCGTCCGATCTGGTAATCGTGCTCGACGAGCTGCGGGCAACAACGAGAACCATCGCGTCGGTGTTGCAGGTCTGATTGCTCACAGCACACAAGGATTCGAAGTGGACGTTGCCGGAGTTTCAGCTCTCGTCACCGGTGGTGCAAGCGGTCTCGGTCTCGCCACGGCTCGGTCACTCGCGACCGCAGGCGCCGTCGTGACGATCGTCGATCTACCCTCGTCGGGTGGTGCCGAGGTTGCTTCCTCGATCGGTGGCTACTTTGCACCGGCAGATGTTGCAGACTCTGAGCAAGTGGCAAAGGCTGTCGCGGCCGCCACGGAGCACGGCCCACTGCGGGTGGTCGTGAACTGTGCGGGCATCGCACCATCCTCGACAGTCCTGGACGAGGACGGCGCGATCAGGCCGCGCTACTTCGAGAAGGTCGTTCGCGTCAATCTCATGGGTACGTACAACGTGACTGCCTACGGCGCTGCCGCGATGAGGTTGATCGAGACTGACGCCGACCAGACGCGCGGGGTCATCGTAAACACCGCCAGCGTTGCAGCGTTCGACGGGCAGATCGGCCACACCGCTTATGCGGCAAGCAAGGGCGGCGTTCACGCGATGACACTTCCGCTCGCTCGTGAACTCGCCCGATACGGAGTAAGAGTTGTCACGGTCGCTCCTGGCATGATGGAGACGCAGATGTTCGAGAGGCTTCCGTCCCGGACGCAAGATCTCCTCATCCAAGAGATTCCGTTCCCGGCAAGGCTAGGGCGGGCTCACGAATTCGCAGCTCTCGTGCGACATATCGTCGAGAACGAGTATCTGAACGGCGAAACGATACGTCTGGATGGGGCGATCCGCTTGTCTCCGGCGCCAGTGAGGTAGGTGAAAGGGCACGAGCCTCCACCCCGGGCCCGTCCATTCGTGACAGTCGCCGCTCGGTGGAGCAGGGCCAGGTCGGTGGATCACATCGGACACTTTCCAGCGCAAGCCACGCCGGCTCGAGTAGCACGTGATTGCCACTCGGATGGAACTGTCCGAGTGGTCGTCTTCCTACAACCGGCGGTGCCGAGTCTCCGTCCTCGGACGCCGCGCCAATGGGACTCGAGCAACGCCAATCATCGTGTCATACCGTTGCCTGCCAGGTGCAACGCGGTGCTGAGGGCGGGAGACGTTATTACTTTGAGTCGCTCGAGCCGACAGCAGACGATGTTCCGGGTGTGAGCAGGTGCTTCCGCCGAGCGAGCCGTGCTGAAGTGCGCTTATCGTGCCGCCCGGACAGCTGAGCTCGAGCGCGAGCGGCCCTCATAGGTGTATCGAGGTGGAAGGGGTCGACTAGTGTTGTTCGCGGTCGCCTTTAGAGGTCGTATCACCCAACAATGACCTATCCTCTGTGCCACAACGTGATTCATCCCACCCTGGAACGTGTGTTCTTGCCTGTCGCGCGTTCTGCAGATGCGATCGCGGCCGGTGGGCCGCCACGGATCTACGGCAGGAGGGAGCGAGTTCCTCGACCGAAAAGAATGCTCTTAGTGCATTGAGTTGTTTCTTTCGATGCCATAATATGATGGCCATCACAGTGGAGCTGAGGCGAGGTCGCCGCGCGCCCACCCTCACGTATACGAAGGAGTACGCAGTGTCCAATAAGAAGGTGCTGTCGGGGGCCGCGATTCTCGTCTTGATCGCACTGCTCACGGGATGCTCTGCCGGCGGGGCATCGTCCTTCTCCGGTGAAGAGCCAACATCTTTCGATCAAGTCGAAGCACGAACGCTCGTTGTCGGAGAGATCTTCCCGCCCGAGAGCATCGGAGCTCGAGCAGCTCAGGAATACTACGACTACGTCACGGAGAACACCGACGGAAAGATCACCTTCGAGGTGCACCACTCCTCCTCGCTGTTCCCCTACCCGGAGGCTTTGAGTGCTGCTGGTGCAGGCGTGGCGGACATCGCAAGGTTCAACATAACTCAGACTCCAGACGACCTGCCGATCTCCAACTGGGTAGCTTCGATCGGTATGCTCGAACCCGACGGGTACCCGTTCGGAATAGTGGTCGGGCAGGGAGCGGGAGCCGAACTGTTACGGCACGAGCTCGTGCAGAACGAGTTGGCGGAGAACAACGTCATCGGTCTTCAGATCGGAACATCTCCACGTGCCACGATGCTCTGCACGGAGCCGGTGACGACCCTCGCCGATGCGAAGGGAACGCCGGTTCGGTCGGGATATGCCTATCTTGCGAAGGAACTTCAGGAGATCGGCATGACCCCTGTGAATGTTCCGGGTAACGAGCGGTACGAGGCCCTCCAGCGTGGTGTGGTGGAGTGCGAAGCTACGGTGGCAGGCGGAACGGTTTTCACAAGCTCGAGCCTGTATGAAGTCGCAAAGCATTTCAGTGACCCTGGCTTCCGTCAGCCCTCGCTGGGCGGCGGATACGCGATGAACTTGGACACCTGGAACTCGTTCCCGCAGATCGTCCGTGATGTTTTCCTCGACGCGGAAGCGCGCCTCGCCGCGACGGCAATCGAGGTGTTTGCAATCGGCAACGCAGAGTTCGCCGAGATCGCCGAAACTGCAGGTGTCACGTTCCACGAGACGGAAGAATTCCGCGAGATCCTCAACGATCTGGCACAGGAGGAGCTCGACAGCATCATTGCTGCGGCTCCGGCCGGAGTAGAGGATCCGCAGGCGATCGTCGACGAATACCGCGCAGCTATAGAGCGCTGGTCGGCAATCGCGGAAAACGAACTCGGTTTGTCACCTGAGGACGGCGTTCCGACCGGTGAAGAGTTGAAGCAACAGTACTTGGATGGAGTGACCGCGGTGGACTGGGACCTGTACGCGGAGTTCATTGCCACTGAGGTCTACGGCCTCTGACAAAGACCATGGAAGGTAGGGACAGGCCCCTGCCGAAGCGGTCCCACCCATCAACGAATTCCGGGGATGACACGTGCAAGTGCAAACACCGAGCCCAGCGTTGGGTCCACAGGCGAGTGACGACATGCAGTCCGACCACAACGAAGAATCGGCACACGTCACCGTGCCACCCAGCAACCCAGTATCTCGATTGACGCGGATCTGCGCAGGAATCGCAGGAGTGGCCCTCCTGATCGGCGCGGTCCAAGTATTCCTCGACGTCCTTCTGCGGAAGACGATGAATCAACCTTTGCCTGCGACCTTGGAAATCGTCAGTTACTGGTGGATGCCGGTGATCGGCCTCCTCGCCCTGGGCCTTGCTGAGATCAGGGGCGAGCAGATCCGGATGACCCTCGCTTTCGAGGCAGCCTCGCCTACAACCGTGAAGTTGGCCGACGTGGGTGCGGGGATCGTCTCGATCATCGTCGGATTGTGGATCACTGTGCTGTGCGCGCAGCAGGCTTTCGAGTCGTTTGTGAAGGCCGAATCCGGAGTCACTGTGCGCTGGCTGCCGGTCTGGCCGGCACGGTTCGCCATCGTTGTTGCGCTCGCCGTGTTCCTGATCGCCGCAACAGTGCGCGTGGTGGTAACGATCCGTGAATCGCGCTCGGAAAGGGCAGACAACGATGCTTAACGCAACCACAACACTGAGCGTTCCGGCAAAAGCCGACGAGGCGTCGACCCGCCGGTCGGATGGCAGGCGGTCGAGGACCGCCCTCTACATCCTGTGGGCGGTCGTGGTTGGCGTGGCTGCCGTCATGCTCTTCGCGGACATCCCCTCGCTTGCGAGCGGAGTATTGACGATCGTCCTCTTGCTTCTGCTGATGGCGGCGATGGTTCCCGTCGGATTCGCCATGGTCGCGGCAGCCGGTCTCGGCTTGATCAGTCTGGGCGGCATACGAGTTGCCGAGCAGTCTGTTGAGGCTGTGGTTTTCGACAGCGTCGCCTCATGGAACCTCATGGTCGTCCCGATGTTCATTCTGATGGGCGTCGCGATGTGGAAAGGTGGCATCACAACCCTTGCGTACTCTGCTGCGCAGAAGTGGCTAGGGTGGCTACCAGGTGGACTTGCTGTCTCAACCAACTTCGCGGGGGCCGGGTTGGCGTCGGCAAGTGGGAGCACACTCGGCATCTCCATGGCTCTCGGTCGAATGGCGATCCCGGAGATGTACCGTGCGGGCTACAGTCCGCAACTGACCACCGGGACAGTCGCAATGGCCGGCACATTGGGCCAGATCATCCCTCCGAGTGTGCTTCTCGTGTTGTATGCGGGGCTTGTGCAGGTCCCGGTCGGTGCGCAGTTGGTGGCCGGTATCATTCCGGGAATCATTCTCGCCGTAGCCTTCGCGCTGTGCATTGTCGTGTGGGCACTGGTCAAGCCGGACCACGCGCCTCGCGCGAAGCTCGCCGTCAGCTGGGATGACCGATTCCGTTCGCTGGTGGGTTTGGTGCCGCTTTTGATCATCGGCCTGTGCGTCGTCGGTGGAATGCTGGTGGGCTTCTTCACTGCGACCGAGGCGGCGGCGGTGGGCGCGGTCGTCGCAATCGTTCTGAGCCTGGCTACCATGAAGGGCCCGCGAGATCTGCGCTCCATGGGGCGAGTCATCGGACAGACTGTGACGGAGACAGTGGTCTCTGTGTCAGGGCTCTTCCTTCTGATCATCGGTGCGATGTTGCTCAGCAGGGCAATCTCTTTGAGTGGTTTGGCAAGAGAGATATCGGGGTGGCTGATCGGGCTCGACCTCAGCCGGGTGCAGTTGCTTCTCGCTCTGATCCTGGTCTACGTCGTGCTGGGTATGTTCCTCGAGTCCTTCCCCATGATGGTGCTGACGCTGCCGTTCCTGCAGGGTCCGCTCGAATACCTCGGCGTCGACATGATCTGGTTCGGAATCTTCATCGTGATCATGTGTGAGATCGGGATGGTGTTTCCGCCAGTGGGAATGGTGACATTCGTTGTGCACCGCCTCGCTCAGTCCCCGGAGGTTTCCGGAGGTCGGAAGACGTCGTTGGCTCAGGTTTTCGTCGGCGTGATGCCCTTTGTTGCAGTCGCGGTGGTCATTGCGGTGCTCTTCATCTTCTTCCCTCAAATCGTGTTGTGGCTCCCGGAAACTGCAGCGGTGCAGTGACATGCATACCTAGAGCGCATTAGAGTATGCATTTAAATGCGATTCGTTGAAATGAACTGTATGGGAGTCCCATGACCAGCATGCACACCGGACGTCGGCCACTCGAGGGCCTCATTGTGGTGGAAGTGGCTTCCTACCATGCTGTACCCGGGGCGGGAGCGACGCTGGCCGACCTCGGTGCCACCGTCATCAAGGTGGAGAATCCACAGGGAAGTCCCGAGCGGTTCGCCAAGCGGGACGGTACCGACCCGCTTCGGTCGGCATCGGTGAACGACGACGAGTGGAGTCTCCTATGGGATTTCGCCAACCGGAGTAAGCGTGTGATCAGCCTTGATCTCAAGCAACCCGAGGCGCAGCAGATTCTCCATCGGCTGGTAGAAAACGCGGATGTCTTCCTGACGAACACCCCGGTGCGTGCGCGCGCGGGAATCGCAACCGGCTATGAACGATTGCGTGAGGTCAACCCACAGCTCGTGTACTGCAGTCTGACGGCGTTCGGGTCTGAGGGGCCGATGGCGGCACAGCCCGGATTCGACTCACTCGCACAAGCTGTTTCAGGGATGATGATGGCCACCGGGCAGGACGAGCCGCATCAGCTCGGGCTCATCCTGCTGGATCACCTTTCGACCATCGCGGTGACTGCAGCGGTCACGACTGCACTCGTGACGCGGCAACTTCAGGGCATCGGTCAGGAAGTTCATGTTTCTCTACTCGGTGCGGCGACCTGGGTGATGCAGACGAACTTGCTTTCCTCCAGCGTCAACGGCGCCCCCGTCGATCTGAGTTATGACCGTATTCGAAACTCCCCGAATGCAACCACATACCGAGCGGGCGACGGGAAGTGGATCATTCTCGTGAACGTGCCTGAAGCCAAGAACTTCGCGAAGCTGTGCGCAGCGGTCGGCCATCCCGAGATTGCCGAGGACTCTCGGTTCGCAACAACCGAGTCGCGACGTGCGCACCGAGGCGAACTCTTCGCTGCCTTGGATTCGGCATTCGCCAAGCGCCCGCGTTCGGAATGGCTGGAGCTGCTGGCCCAGGAACGAATTATGGTGGCACCGGTCAACGACCTGTTCGATGTGCTTGATGATCCGCAGATCCTCGCCAACGACTATGTGGTTCAGATGGACCACCCACGCCTCGGGAGAATCCGAACACCGCAGCTGCCTCTGCGATTCGGGGTATCGGCGCCTCCGCAGGCGGCTCCCGCCCCGCAGGCGATCGGCGAGAACACGGCAGCCGTGCTTCGCGACTACGGGTGGGATGACGAAACAATCACCGATCTGCGCGCTCGTGGCGTGATCCGCTAGAACAAGGACTGACGCATATGACACATTCGACCACAACCCCCTCGGGCCCTCTCGCCGGCCTACGTGTCCTGGAAACTGGTGGCACAGGCCCCGTTCCGGTCGCAGGGATGTTCCTCGCCGACAACGGCGCAGAGGTGATCCGCCTGGATCGATTCGGCGGTGATCGTGGTTCGGGCATGCTGGTTTCTCGGGGAAAGAAGTCTATCTGCATCGACCTGAAGAAGCCGGCTGGAAAAGGCCTTCTGCTCGAGGTCGTCGATGAGATGGATATCGTTCTGGAGGCATTTCGACCGGGCGTAGCCGAACGGCTGGGATTCGGACCAGATGATTGTCTCGCTCGTAATCCGCGTCTGATCTACGGCCGGATGACAGGTTGGGGACAAGAAGGACCGCTAGCGCAGACCGCTGGGCACGACATCAACTACATTTCCGTTATCGGAGCGCTCGACGCCATCGGCCGGGAGGGGGAGTCGCCGGTGCCGCCGTTGAATCTCGTCGGCGACATGGGCGGTGGTTCGATGTTCCTTCTCTTCGGCGTCCTCAGCGCCCTGTACGAGCGCCAGTCGAGTGGTCGTGGACAGGTGATCGACGCGGCGATGGTCGACGGAGCTTCGCTGCTCCTGACGATCATCCACGACATGGTCGCGCGTGGAACGTGGGGCGACCGCGGAACGAACCTTCTCGACTCCGGCGCGCCGTACTTCAATGTCTATGAGACGAAAGATGGCCGGCATCTGTCGATCGGCTCCCTCGAACCCCAGTTCTACGCGCTGGTGAAGGAAGGCCTGGGATTCGCAGACGGTGACCTTCCCGAGCAGACAGATCGATCCCGCTGGCCCGAAGCTCGCAAGCTTATCGGCGAGCGGATCAAGACGCAGCCGTTGCAACATTGGGTGGACGTCTTCGACGGTACGGACGCCTGTGTTACGCCGGTCCTGTCGCTGACGGAAGCACCCGAGCATCCGCACAATGTGGCAAGAGGAACCTTCGCAACGATCGGTGGTGTGCGCCAGCCTTCGCCCGGGCCTCGTTTCAGTCGGACGCCGCAATCTCTGCCGGAACAGCCCGCTGCTCTCGGTGCCCATACACGAGAGGTGCTCGCCGGCCTGGGCATGACCGACAGCGCTATCGATCGACTGTTTCAGGACGACATCATTCGCTGACGCGCCGCTGGTCGATGAGCGCCGAGCGCGCGACCTCTGGTCGGACGCGTGGCCATCATCGGTCCGAGTACACGAGACGACCCGGAAGCGGCGTCTGAATGCAGAAGGACGCGCGCCTTCGAAGAAGAATCGACAAAATCTCGAGGGTCTGAACAGGACCGAGCGGGCGATGCTGTGCAGGAAAGCGCGCTTGTGGGGCATAACCGTGGACCGCGCCGTTGTGTCTTTCGTATCTGTCCGCCGTGTTTTCTGGAGCGGATCGGGGACACCCATCGCGACACGATTTTGGATTGGGCACAACAACGATCCGGCAGGCAGAAGGACTCCATCATTCTTCGGGTAACGTCAACACCGCGTGTTGCGTGACGAACGGCCCGGGTGATATCGGACCACCGTTCGTTCGCGGACGGTGGCCGGTAGTCGATGATTCCAGCCTGGAACGGATTTGTGGAAAGGATGCGGTGTAGTGGTAGACGAGGCACAGTCATCCCCAGAGCCCGAACCGCTTCTCGATCTCGCCAAGCTCAACCATTTCGTCATCGTCGCCCGCTCGGGAAGCTTTGTGGACGCAGCCGGACAACTCGGGCTCTCCCAGCCGGCTCTCAGCCGGAGCATCCAATCGTTGGAGCGTCATCTCGGCGTCCGGTTGTTGGAGCGCAGCCGTGCGGGCGTTGAGCTTTCTGCGGCAGGCAAACAGTTGATCGCCCGGGCCGAAGATCTGCTGTACACAGCACAGTTGTTGAGGCGAGAGGTAACCGGAGTATCCGACGGGACTCGGGGGAGTGTGGCGTTCGGGATCGGGCCCTCGGTTGGATCTCAGGTGTTGCCGCATGTCAACCGTCGCCTACTGAGCGAGTATCCCGGGATTCACTCGAAAGTTGTGATGGCGAGTTCTGCTGAGATGTCCGAGCAGCTCGTCGAGGGGGAGATCGAATTCTACATCGGACTGGCCGATCATGGTGCGGCAAGCGCGCGAATCAGCAGTGAGCAACTCGGTGAGGTGACACCGGCTTTTCTTGTCCGGAAGGGGCACCCACTGCTGTCGAACAAGACCGTCACTCTGGAGATGCTGGCGGACTATCCGAAGATCTCCGGCTCGGCGTGGGCACGGAGGGCCCCCATGGTTCTGCCCGGCGCCTATCGGAGTATCGCGCCGGTCTCGCTCGAAGTGGATAATCAGGCCCTGCTCATCGACGCCGCGCTGTCCACCGATGCGATCCTTTCGATGTCGACAGGGGCAGAGCTTCCCGGCCTTGTACTTCTACCGGTGAGGCTCGATATCCCGTCGAGTGTGATCGGTCTCCACTGGGTGTCGAGTCGGACCTTCTCACCCGCCGCGCTAACCGTACGCAACCTGATCTCTGAGGTGATCAAGACGATGCGCATCTTTCCCAGCCGAACAGCGACCACAGACTCCTCACGCGACTCGGGTGACCTGAACGGCGGATGAATTCCCTGGCAGGCATCTCGAGACGATTCTCCATCTCCAGGTGCGGGCCTGCGCTGTACGCGATCACGTGCGATGTCCTCGAGAGTGGCGGAGACGCGTTCGGATTCTGTCCTGGAACCGGCCCGCGCCGCATTGCGAGTCCTGGTTGTCTCGGTGGTGCTGGAAATGGACAGCCGGCCAGACACGTTCAAGCTCGAGTAGGTTCGGAGCAACTCCCGGACTGATGTTCAGCCGTATTCCGCAGCGTCCCGGCTGATGCACGCAGCGATTCGGTGGGCTGCCAAAGCGCGGATCTCACTCTCGGATTGCGTGATTCAGCCGAGCGGATGTCGACAGCGGGCCATTCGTGTAGATGCCTACGCAGCGAGTTGCCCGCGGAACCGTCGCACCGACGAAGATCGCCGAGGTGGAACTCGGTGGGGATATTCGTGGAGGTGATGCGAGAGAAGGCGATTGCACCGAATCCAACGTCGGTCGCTCCATTGTCGGCACTCGGCGCCGCACCAGATCGTAGTGGTGCGGCGCCGAGTGAACTGCACGAGCTCGCTCCCGAACTGGGGAGCGTTCGTCACGGGTACGCTCCCGGACGACCGCGCAACCGGTGCGTCGTCAGCCTCGCGTCCGGTCCTGGAGGCCCAGCCGCTGGCGGATCGTTCCGCGCGTGTCCGGATCGCCGATGAGACCGCGCTTGCGTAGCTCCGGCATCACCGTGCGCGCGATGTCCTCGTATGTCCCGGGCGAGTTGGTGGGCTGCAGAACGAAACCGTCGCAGGCCTCGGAACGGAACCACTCCTCCATCTGGTCCGCTACCTGAGATGGGTTGCCGACAAATCGGTTGTTTGCGCGCGCTGCTCGCACGCGTGCCAGATCGTCCAGGGTGGCGTTTTCTCCGAACATCCGGCGAGCTTGCTTGATGTAGTTCGCCATCAAGCCCCTGGTCCCGGTGACGCGCTCGATCAGGTCGTCGGTCAGAGGCTCGTCGCGGGGCAGGATGGACAGGTCGAAGTTGGCCTGCTCCGAGACGTAGATCAACTCTTCCTCGGTATCGACCAGGCTGTCGTAGTACGCCTCCTTGGCTCGCGCGAGTTCCTCGGTGTCACCGACGATGACCTGCGCAGAGGGAATCAACGGGGCGGCATAGCGTCCGCGTCCGGCGGCCTCGAAGTGCTGCTGCTGGTCCGCGTAGTGCTTGCGGCCGTCATCGATGGTAGGCGCGCTCATGAAGATCAGGTCGGCCCAACGCGCGCCGAACTGCCGTCCGCGGGGTGACTGGCCTGCCTGGAGTAGCGCCGGCCAGCCCTGCGGTGAACGCGGCACCGTCAAGGGGCCCTTCGAAGAGTATCGATTTCCGCGGTAGTTGATCGGAGCGATCTTGTCGGGATCCGCGAATCGTCCGGTGCCACGATCGAATTCGACCGCGTCTTCGCCCCAGCTTTCCCATAATGCTGTGACGATCTCGAGGAATTCGTCGGCGCCATCGTAGCGGTCACCGGGTTGGCGGTAGTCGACTCCAAAGTTCTCTGCCTCGTCCTGGTTCAGGGAAGTGACGACGTTCCAGATGGCCCGGCCGCCCGACATGTGGTCGAGTGTCGCGAAGGATCGAGCTACGTGGTAGGGCTGCCCGTAGGTGGTGGAGAAAGTACCACCGAGTCCCAGTCGTTCAGTCTTCCCAGCCAGGAGACCAAGGATTGGAATCGGGTCGAGTTTGATGGCGCGCGCCCCGCGCTCGACCGTCTTTCGGATGGATCCCTCGTACGCGGCCGGCATGGCGAGACGATCGTCGAAGAACATGAAGTCGAAGCCGCTCTTGTCCAACGTCTGTGCGAGCGAGGAATAGTAGTTCGGGCTCATCACGTCGGGATTTGTCGAGGGCATCATCCAGGCGCCTAGCGACGTCTTGGTGATGGAGGCGGAGACGAAGGCTCCGATCACCATATGTTCGCGGCGTGGGCGTTCGGAAGAAGACATGTGAGTTGTTCCTTTCGGTGAGAGTTTCCAGGCGCGCTCACGCGCCGCGATACTTGGGAGCTCGGTGACTCCACGAGGACCTGAATGGGTGCGCAGCCGACCCCGATGAGGAGCTATGACCGATCGGATGTCGGGAATGGGTGCCTATCGGTGACGGTGCCGTCCACTGAGACTGAAGGTGCGGTTACACCGGGTCGACGGTTCAGGCTACGGTTGCCTTGGCGATGCGGGAGATGTCGGTGGACCCTTCGAGGACGCGGACCGCTTCGATGAGCTCCTCGATTCGGGCCGCGGGGAGGATGTTGTGGAGGAAACGGCGTGTCTTGTCCGCTACGTCGTCGAAGCCGAACGCGGTTTCGGCGCTCCACGGGTCGCCCTTCGCGTACTCGGTGTATTCGGTATATGTGTGCCCGGATCGAGTGCGCAGCGTGACCTCTGTCGGGATCCGCGCCGAGAAGCCTTGTGTCTCCATCTGCTCGAGCATCACAGGACCCCAGTCTGGATTCACCTCATGGCGTACCTTTCGCGCGAGGGTGCGGATCCGGTCGGATTGGAGTAGCTCGTCGTCGAACCAGGCAGGTCCAGCGGGTACCCGGTTGGCAAGCAACGAGATTGCCGTTGGTTCACTCGACATGAGCTTCAGACCTTCGTCGATCTCGTAGGTCATGAATAGTTCCTCGGAGAGCAGGTGAGGAATGATCCGTACGAGAATGTCGTCGATGTCGTCGGCCGGAATGTCGTGTTCGGTGATGATCTTGTCGACGAGATCGAGTGCGTGGTGGCCGAATCGGCAGAACGGATACGGCTTAATCGAGGTCTCCGAAATGAACCACCGTTCGCCGAGTCGGTCGTACAATACATCCGAATCAGCGCCGGGCGCAGCGAAGGAGATCCAGAACTCGCTACCCTCATCGAAGATGTCGGTGTTCGCTTTCCACCCGGATTCCGCGAGAAGGGCGGCGTTGACTGCCGACTCTGCAATCGGACCGGAGAGCTGATACTTGTGCCAGTTGGGCCTGGCGCCGAGAGTGCGCATCTTCGGCTTGTTGCGCCGCAGGTCGTAGTAGATCGGGGTGGTCGCGTATGCCTGTCCGAGAGCGTGTGTCATCGCTTCGGCATCCAGTCCGATGACCCGCCCTGCGGTTGCTGCAGCACCGATCGACTGCCACGAGAAGCCCCATATTTTTGCGTAGGTGAGTCCGCCGTTTCCGTCGGGAACGAACTGCTTCAGAGACTGGCCGACACGAGCGGTCAGGTCGTAACCTGCGGCGATCGCGGCGATGAGATCTGCGCCCGCGACATTTCCCCGTTCCGCGAGTGCCAGACCCGTCATGACGCTGGATGAGACGGTGTGCATACGGTTATGCATCGTTTCGTCAGCGTCCAGTAGGTTGGAAAGCTGACCGTGGACGTAGGCTGCACTGCCCGCGGGCACCTTGCGCCCATCCACCATCAGGGTGGCCTCCGGTACGCCTCCCTGATCGCCCTTCAGGGCATAGAGCGCCTTGGCCATCGGCGTGTGGTAGGTAGCCGCGGTGACGGCTATACCGTCGAGGATAAGACTTTTCGTCGATTCGACGACGCTCTTGGGAAGCGACTCGAATGAGCTCTCGGCGGCAAATGCCGCCAGCCGGCGGGTGGTCCGGTCCTCGTCGATGGCGGGAGTCATCTCGTCAACCGTCATTCCGTCTCTCCTTCTCGGAGCCCGGGGTTGCTTCTCCGCCTTCGGGCTCCAACGTTGATGTTCAGGAAGAGTCGCTTGAAAGCGACTTCGCTTCGGCTATCCGTTCTTGATGCGCACTCGACTGTCGCGCACACTCGAAAGTGCTTCGGGGGTAAGGTCTGCCGACTGCGCACGGAATTCTTACGCCATCACGATTCGTACTCATGAAGTAGCTGCTGCACCGTGCCCTCCTGGCCCATCGGGAGGGCTTCAACGGAGGGATGGGGCGTTAGGGACCTTTGCGCCCCCTTCCGTGGCAGCAGCAGAAAGGACGCCGTCCGGCCTCATCCAGTAACACACGTGGGATATTTGCGGTCGACCGCCGCTCTGGATCACCATCAGAGCGTCTTCGGTCCGTGCAGTGGCATAGGCGAGAAGTGTGTCCTGGCCGGCTCCGCGTGGGGGCACCGTGTTTCGTACCCGACGCTGCTCCCTGGTACGCCGGGAGGTGGTGGCGAAGCGCGTCGTGAGCGCGCCTTCGGGCATGGGGCTGTGGGCTGATCCGTGCCCGTCTACCGCGAAGTACCAGCGCTGCCGGGTTTTCTCGGGCGAAACCACGAACTCCACCGGCACCTCCCATGGTAAATAACCTGAACGTTATTAAACGTAAGCTTAGATGCAGAAGGGTTATGGAATCAAGTGTTTGCGTCGGATCTCATGTGGCATGTTGCCTGGACCTGTCCTCAGTGGGAGTGAAGTCTGAGGTCGATGCGTTCCCGTGCTTGACGGGCACCCTCGCCGATGTAGGGAAGATCGGCTCCGCATGCGACAAAATCAGCCCCGTGCTTCTCTGCGCCGGCAAAGGCGGCGCCTGCGTGAACTCCCGCAGCGTGCGCGGCATCGCGAACCCGACTCCAGATTTCGATCAGCCGATCGCCGCTGAGTTCCTCCTCCAGATCCTGAGCGAGATCGGCGTGACCGAAAAAGACATGATCGAGACCGGGGACGGCCACGATCTCGTCGATGTTCTCCAAGCCGGCTCGGGTTTCGATCAGCGCGATGGGGAGGACGTCGATGTTTATCTGCTGTGCACGCTCATTCCAGTTGCGTGGATCGAAGTCGGTGCCCGGGACGACCGAGCAACGCCCGCGCCCTCCTGCCCGGTAGTGAACAGCGCGTACGAGCACCTCGGCCTGTGCTGCGGAGCCGATCTTGGGAACGATGACGCCCTGCGCGCCCATGTCGAGCGCTTGCTGGATAAGTGCAGGGTTGAGTTCGAGTACCCGCACGATCGGCACCATATCCCTCGATTGGGCCGCTCTGATATGTGCTACACCTGCGGATACGTCGATCACGCCGTGTTCGCGGTCAATGACGACGAAGTCGTATCCGCTCGCGCCGAATATCGCTGTCGTGGACGGGTCGGAGGACATGATGAACGCGCCCAGGGGACGTCGTCCCTCGTTCGCGATGCGGGTGAACTCTGCTCGGGCTGTATTTCTGGTCATCGGGACACCTTTCTCGTCGCTTCGTCTCGCGCAGACCGATACATCGTCTTTCGTCAAAGAGATATCTGATACATCTTAGGCGATGCTTCTTCGGCGGCGGGGTGCTGTGGCTGCGATTCTGAGGACCGGGAGAGGTGTCGAGCGCGGCGACCGGCAGGTGGGTGCGGTGAGTCCCCCGGTCTGCTCGTGCGGGGGACACCGCTGTTCGAGTCCGCCTGATTGGAAGAAGGATTCGACCGGGAGGAGCCCTTAGGCCGACCGAACCTAGTGGACTGGGGCTGGTTCATGCCTCCGCCATTTTCCAGCGACAAGCCGTTCTTTCATTCGACGGCAGAGCCGGGCGGTCCTGGTCGATCGCGGTGGCAGCGCTTCTGTTGCCACCGCGTCGGTCAGGACCGCCCGGCTTCCCACCGCTCATTCCGCGGTCATCGGGTACCTCTGTGAGGGACTTGTTGTCTTCTCCGATGGGGCAAATCAGGCACCACGACGCGGTCGTCGTGTTGCTGCAAGCGCCGCAATGTATCCGAAGGCGAGGGCGGGTCCGATGGTTCCGCCGGCGCCCCAGTAACCCTCGCCTGCAGCGGACGCGACGCAGTTGCCGGCACCGAAGAGCCCCGGAATCGGCTCGCCTGCGGTATCGAGCACCTGCGCTTCGACATCGGTTTTCGGTCCGCCCTTCGAGTCGAGTGCCCCGGGGCCGAGGAGGATGGCGTGGTACGGACCTTCCGAGCGGAACGGGTGCATCGTCGGATTGGGATAACCCGAGTCGCGGTTCGGCTGGTTGAAAGTGAGGTCGACCGGTTTCGCCCCCCGCTCGAAATCGGCGTCGTAGCCTTCTTTGGCGAACTCGTTGAACCGCTCTACGGTTTCCTTGAGCGACGCAACGAAGTCGTCGGCGAGTTGGATGTCGCCGATCTTCGGGGCGAGAAGAGTCAACCGCTCCTGGATGCGATCGGCCAGTTCGTCCCAGGTGTCTCCACTGAGGACGTATGTCGGGTTCTCGTCCTTGGGGGGGATCGGAGACCGGGCGTATCCCGTCGCGTCGTTCTGCACGACGTCGTCGTCGTAAATCATGAACAGCACCCGGTTCGGATATTCGAGCGTCGCGGAGCTCCAGTAGTGGTAGGTCTGACCCCGATCGGCGTAGGACGTCTTCTCGTTCATCACACGCTTGCCGAAGCGGTTGACGTAGAACATGCTGTCGCCGAAGTTGAAAGTGACTGCCTCGGAGGTCGATCGCGAGGCCAGGGCCTGTTCGAGAATGAGTTCGCTCCACCATGCCGTGCTCATAGTGCCCAGATCGGTACCTGCGTCGAGGCCGATGCGCAGGAAGTCGCCGGTGCTGGTCTCCACCGAGCAGCTGCCGACGATGGGACCGCGCAAATAGGTCTGTGACAGCTCGGGATCCTGAACGAATCCTCCTGAGGCGAAGATGACTCCCTGGTGGGCTCGGACGAGGATCAGGTCACGCTTGGCCCGCACCTGAACGCCGATGACTTCAGCGCCCTCGCTGTCGCGCACGAGACCGATGACACGGTGGTCCGTGTAGGTCGTGACCCCCATCCGCTCTGCTGCGGCGCTCATATCGTCGATCAACATCTGGCCGCCGTCGCCGATGATGGCACCGGCGGTTACGAGAGACCGGCCGAGCGGCGCCTTGTCCTCTGGGAAGTCGGCATAATAGTCCGGGCTCGGAAAGCGGACGGGATGAATGACATCCAGGTCGACGAGCCGCTGGATGGCCTCCGCGCCGCGATCGTAGAAGGTGGCGATGAGGTCGTAGGCGTCCTTGTCCAAACCGAAGCGCGCGTCTTCAGAGCGGTACAGAGCCGGGTAGGCCACTTTGCACATGTAGCGCAGTGCGTCGTCGCGAGGGTCTTCAAGACCGTCGTTGCGCATCAGATGATTATTGGGGACCCAGAACACACCACCCGCACTCTTGCCGGTGGTTCCCCCCAGCCAGGCGGCCTTCTCGAACATGATCACCGAAGCGCCCTCCGCGCGGGCGGTGGTAGCCGCGGCATGCCCTGCGGCACCGCTGCCGACGACTACGACATCGGCTTCGAGGTCCCACTCGATCTCCGACCCGTCAACGTCGACAGCACGTACGGTTTCCCGGCTTCCAGTCGTCTGTGTCATGGTCATCACCCTTTCTGAAATCGACGTCCACCAGTGGCAGAGGTCCTGAACGTGGCGGAATGCTGAGCTCGGGCAGAGCCGATGGTCGACACCGCTGCCCAGCCTGGTCAGTGGTCGGCGACTGCCAAGGGGACGTCGTGTGCTGCGGGATAGCCACGCTCCACGGTTGACACCTCGCCATCGAAGATCAGCGGCTGACGTACGACCCGGAGGTCCGGTGCTTCCTCGACCGGCACCAGGATCTTTCGGTTCACGACGTGCGGGTCGGTCACGACGTCGTCGAGATCGAACACGCGGCCGGCACTGACGCCGGCCGCGGTCAGCCGGCAGACGAGCCCCTCGGCGTCGTCCACCAGCGCCAGCGCCTCCGCCAGACGCAACCGCAGCTCGTCGCGCCGCGCCTCACGTTCGGCTGTGGGAATCCCCATGAGGTCGTCACACCCCAGTACCTCGCATAGGACGTTCCACTGTGTGTCCTCGCCGGCCACTCCGAGGGCGACCCGTTCGCCGGAACCGACGGGGAACACGCCGTAGGCGGGATCGCGCGGAGGGAACGGCGCGGCGGTTAGGTGATTGGCGCGGGCAACCAGAGCCGCGGCGTTCCACGACATCAGGCAGTCCAGCATCGAGACGTCGACGGCGCTGCCGACCCCACGGCTCGATCGGCCCAGCAGGGCCGCGAGGACGCCGATCACAGCAAACGTCGCGGCTGCGAGATCGGCCAGGGGGAGGGGCGAGCCGTTCGCCTCGTCGTCGTCTTCACGGATGAGGCCGGCCATCGCCTGCACTACCAGGTCATGTGCGCCGTGCGATGCGCGCTCGCCGGTCTGGCCGAATGCAGAGACACTCACACAGACCAGTCGTGGGTATCGCTCCCTCAGCGCCTCGGACGACAGGCCGAGCCGAGCTGCTACGCCGGGACGGAATCCCTCGATGAACACATCGGCGCCCTCCAGCAGCTCGTGCATACCGCAGATGCCCTCCTCTGTCTTGAGGTCGAGCACTACGCCCCGCTGGTTGCGACCGACGGCCAGGAAGTGGCCCTCGAACCGGCGAGTCGGATCCCGACGGTCTGGTCCCTCTACCAGGACGACATCCGCCCCGAGGTCGGCCAGAATCGAGCATGCATACGGTCCGGGGAACTGCTGTGCGAGAGTCACGATCTGCACGCCGCGCAGAGGCTTCGCCTGTTCTGTCATCTCCGTCTCCTTCAGTAAGAGCGAGGAAGTCCGAGGGACTCCGCGAGTCCGTTACGAATCATCTCGCTCGAGATCGGGGCCAGACGGAACAGTCGTGCATCCCGCCAGTAGCGTTGCATATCCGTCTCCGCCGTATAACCGGCACCACCGAGAATCTGGATGCCCAAGTCCGCCGCCTCTCCCGCGTGCTCGGATGCCACCAGCTTGGCGAGATTCGCGACCTGGCCCACCGGAAGTCCCCGTGCCTGCATCGTTGCCGCCTTGAAGGCCAGTAGCTCGCTCTGAGCCTGCGCGATTGCGATATCCGCGATCTTGTGCTGGAGCACTTGGAAGCGCGCAATGGGCCCACCGAACGCTTCGCGTTGTTGCGCGTATGCGACTGCGTCCTCCAGCACTCCGTCGATCATCCCCAAACAGAGCCCGGCCAGGACGATCCGCTCGTTGTTGAGTGAACCGAGAAGCGCACGAAAGGCGTGTCCGACCTCGCCGAGGACCATGTTGTCGGGGATGATCACGTCGTCGAAGAAGACTTCGCTGGAGCGAAGCCCGCGGAAGCCGACCTTCGGGATGTGCTGGAAGCTGAGCCCTTGACTGTCTGTCGGCACGATGAACATCGTCAAACCGTCGCGAGGTCGATCCCCGGTCGACGTTCGGGCGAGGACGAGGATGTACCGCGCCCACTCGGCGCCAGTGCAGTAGGTCTTCTGCCCCGACAGCTGCCAGCCGCCGTCGACACGGCGCGCCTGCATGCGCAGCCCTCCCACCAGGTCGGTGCCCCCGCCCGGCTCGGTGAAGCCGATTGCCCACCTGTCCTCCCCGCGACTGATCGGAGGAAGTAGGCGCTCACGCTGTTCCGCGGTGCCCGCGGACAGGAGTGCATGCGCGCCGGCAAAGCTGGTGACGCCCCACGCCCACGTGAGACCACCGAGCGTCCTGGCCAGCTCTCGGGCAAGAATCAGCTGCGTAACACTGTCACCACCCTGACCGCCGTACTCTTCGGGAATACCGATGCCGTGGAAGCCCGCCGCCGCCATCCGGCTCCACAGTTCGGTCGGGAAGTTCTCCTCATCCCGCTCCCACATACGGGCCTCGGCCTTGGTGGCGTGGTTGTCGACCCAGTCGCGGACCGACTTCCGGAACTCTTCCTGTTCCGGATCCAATTCGAAGTCCATCTGTTGTCCTCTCAGCTCGCAGGCAGAACGGCGTCGGCGATTCCGCGCAGTTGGTCGTCCTGCGAACCGAGCTGAGCATTGCGCGCTAGGACTCGACGCAGGTAGCGATGAGATCCATGTTCCCAGGTGTAACCGATACCACCGAAACTCTGCATCGCGTTCAGAGCAGCCACCCGAGCGGCCCGGTTGGCAGATGCGAGTGCGAGGCGCGCGGTCATCGGCCCCGTCGGCGCGCCGGTGTCCAGTTCGGTGCACGCCAGATGCGCAAGTGCCGAGGCAGGTTCGAGTGCGAGGTGGACTTCCGCAAGCATGTGTTTGATCGCTTGGAAGGATCCGATCGCGCGCCCGAACTGTGTTCGCACTTTGGCGTACTCGACAGCCATGTCGAGGATCCCGCGACCGACGCCGACCAGCTCCATAGCGACGACGGCCTGTACGCGCGCACACACGGTATCGATGATCGTCGCGGCCTCGTCGGGATCGACGACCACGAGACCCACGACGTCGTCGAGTGTCACGTCGGCCAGGGGCTCGGTCTCGTCGAACGGGTTGAGGGTCTCGATGCTTACCCCGGATTCGGAGGTATCCAGGCACACCAGCGAACCGTCCGCAGTCACACACAGAACGACCGCCGGAGTTTCTACCCACGGAACATTGCGCAGGGTTCCGGAGAGCCGGTTCCCGGTCAGCGTGGGCAGCGCGGTGCTCTGGGGAGCGCCGACCAGCGACCACGGCGCTGTCGCCGTCCGCTCACCGCTGGCGAGGTCCCTGAGCAGTTCGTCGACGCGCTCGCCGTCGAGTTCTGTGAGAAGGAGAGTCGCAAGCACCGCAGACGGCACGAGGGGCGTCGACCGGAGGATGCTCGCAGAGGTCTGCGCGACGAGGCCGAGCTCGACGAGGCCTGCTCCTTCCCCTCCCAGATGTTCCGGGACGACCAGTCCCAGGGCACCAATCTCTGCCAGTCCGCGCCAGAGCTTGTCGTCTGCGACCTCGACCAGGAACTCACCCATGGTCTCGCGCAACTGCTCCTGCTCGTGTGTGTAACTCAGCTTCATGCCGAAGCTCCTTCCACATGCTCTGTCGCCGATTCCTCGACGCGAACGTTGATCCGGTGCCCGAAAGGCGAGTCGTCCGCAGAGCGCAGGACCAGCTCGGGCACTCGGACTCGTGGATGCAGGCTGTCCAGCCACAACACGGCGCTGACACAATCCTCCACCAGGATGGCGGGTCGCTCGATATCGACCATCATCGGCGTATCGACGGTCGGAAGGATCAGCACGTTGACCGAGATGCCGTCCTTCTCGACCTCCGCGCGCATGGACTCGGCGAGCATCCGGACACCTGCCTTACTCGCTGCGTAGCCCGTGAGCCAGGGGTGTCCGTCGATCCCGGAGATCGACCCGATGATAATGATGCGTCCGCCTGGCCTCATCGTCTGTACCGCTGCCCGGCTGGCGACGTACGCGCTGGTCAGGTTGAGTCCGACGGTGTCGGAGAACTCCGCCGCCGTCTGCTTGCGGATGCCCTTGGCTCGGAACACGCCGGCCGAATGCACGAGGAGGTCGACATGACCCAACTCTGCGAACACCGCCGCCATGCCCGACTCGTCAACTGCGTCCACCGCGTACCAGCGAGCACCGATACGCTCCGCAGCTTCACGCAAACGCTCCGGGTTCCGGGCAGTAATGACCACCTCATGGCCCTGCTGCACCAGTGCCTCGGCGACCGCGAGCCCAATGCCGCTCGACCCTCCCGTCACCACTGCGGTGGGCCTACGCTCCTCGGTCATCCGTTCTCCTTCGCTTGACTTCGACCCGCCTCCTGCGGGCGATCCTGCTGTGGTTGGCTTCCTACCGTCCGGTGAAGACCGGTGACCGCTTCTCGGAGAAGGCAGCGAGCCCCTCACGCGAATCTTCGGACGTCAGGACGTAGCGTGTCGTCCGCTCCAACTCGAGCCGCATATGGGTACGGAAGCCGTACCCGGATTCCAGTCCCTCGTTGATGACGAACTTGGCGTTCGCCTCGGCGAGCGGACTGCGCTGTGCGACGAGCCGTGCGAAGGCCAGTCCACCCTCGAGCAGCTCCTCGTCGTCGAACACACGGTTCACCAGCCCCAGCGCGTGCACCTCCTCGGCGGGCAGCAGCGACCCCGAGAACACCAGTTCCCGTGCTTTGGCCGGACCGATCAGGTGAGGCAGGATGGCAAGCGCGCCGGCACCGCCCATCTGTCCGTAGCGCAGGTGACCGTCCCCGATGCGTGCCGACCGAGCTGCGTAGGCGAAGTCGCAGTTGACCAGGATCTCCAGTCCGCCGGCGACCGTCACCCCGTTGACCAGCGCCACGACCGGCTTCGGGAGCGAGCGGATCTTGGCGAACATGCGGTGGTTGGTCTCCATGATCTGAGGCCAACGTTCCTTGTCGCTCTGCAGCTCGATGTACTTCTTCAGGTCACCGCCCGCGCAAAACGCCTGCCCGGCACCGGTAATCAGGACGACCCGGACAGTCGGGTCCTCGCCGAGCTCGGTCAGTCCGTCGTGGAGGCCGGCGACCATCGCCACATCGAGCGGGTTCATCGCCTCTGGCCGGTTCAGGGTGAGCAGGCCGGCGAAGGCGCCGTCACCGACCTCGATTCTTTCGACCAGAACACTTCCCTGATCCTTCGCCTTCGTTTCAGGGGCGGTGCCTGTCGTCTGGGTGGTGGTAGACACGTGCGTTTCTCCTCTACTAGGGGCGCTCAACGAGGTTCGCGCGGCAAGCCGAGCAAGAGCTCGCCGACGATGTTGCGCTGGATCTGGTTGGTGCCTGCGTAGATGCTCTCGGCGCGGGCATTCAGAAACACTTCGAGCCACGACCGGGGGCTGTTCGGGCTCCCCGGGTCGTCCGCGCGGAGCCAGGTGGCACTGGGTCGGCCTCGCAGGACGGCCGCCTCGGACCCGAGCATGTCCAACGCGAGTTCAGTTGCACGCTGGTGGTACTCGGAGTACAGGACCTTGAACACGCCGCCTTCCGGACCCGGCCGGTGTCCGTCCACCAACCGGGCCAAAGCCTCTGCGCCCATTGCCTTCAACTGGGCGACCTCGACGTGACAGCCGGCCAGCCGGGCACGGAACTGGGGATCCGAGATGGCTCCAGTCTCGCGGGCAAGACCGACGAGCCGCTGCAGCTCCTCATCGAACTGCCACGGGACATACAGCACCGTCTCGCCGCGTTCGTACCCGAGCAGCGACATCGCGACCTTCCAGCCATCACCGCGCTCTCCGAGAATGAGTGCCCCATCTGTCGTGGCATCGGTAAAGAAGATCTCGCAGAACTCGTCGTCCCCCCGGATGTTGCGGATCGGCCGCGCATCGATCCCCGGCTGGTCCATCGGCACCAGCAGCATGCTGATCCCACGGTGTGTAGGCGCATCCGGCTCGGTACGCGCCAGCATGAAAATCCAGTTCGACCGCAACGCCGCCGACGACCAGATCTTCTGCCCGTTGATCCGCCACGTCCCCGATTCGAGAATCGCTCGGGTCGATACCGCGGCCAGGTCGGAGCCGGCTCCCGGTTCCGAAAACCCTTGGCACCAAACGTCCTCACCACTGAGGATTCGAGGCAGGAACTGTTCCTGGATCGCCTCGCTTCCCCAGTGCAGAATCGCATTTCCGAGCAGACTGATGCCGGCCGCGTCGGTGTCGTTCCACAACGGCAGCCCGTGACTGAAGAGCTCCTCGAAGAGGAGGGCATGGTCCTCGACTCCGAGTCCACGACCGCCGAAACGCTCCGGCCAGGTCGGTGCCAGCAACCGGGCGTCCCGCAGGGCGGCACGCCAGCGCGCATGGAACTCGCCGGCCTCGTCCGCGGACAGTGCACCGATGCCACGCCATCCGTCAGGAACCGTCTTTGCGATCAACTCGCGGATCTCTGTCCGCAGATCGCTGCCGTCAATTGTGTCGACAGTGTTCACAAGACCTCTTCTCGTTGCTGAAGTCGAAGGGCGGGATGCCCGGATCGTCGCGTCCCGGGCGCCGTCAGTACAGGCGCTCGCCCTGGGGTGGACGTGAGTAGGGACGGACCTCGTCCAGACGCCCGGCGAGCACCTTCCGGACCCATTCCGAGTCGGCGAGGAGCGCCCGGCCGATCGCGACCACGTCGAACTCCCCCCGCTCGAACTGACGTCGAAGGAAAGCGATCCGCTGTTCGACCGTTTCCCGTACCGCCGTGTTGTCGCTGCCCATCAGCGCGCCGACGCCGACAGAGCCCACTGCGATCACCGGTCGACCGGTGATCTTGCGCGTCCAGCCGGCCAGGCTGAGCTCGCCCTCGGCAGGGAAGGCTGGACTCCAGTGCCGACGGGTTGACGGGTGGAATATGCTGACTCCCGCGTCCGCCAGCGGCGTCAGGATCCGCTCGAGCTCGAGCGACGTGCCGGCAATCTGCGCGTCGTAGTGGTCCGACTTCCACTGCGAGAATCGGAACACGATCGGGAAGTCCGAGCCCACAGCAGCGCGGATGGCGGTGATGGTCTCGACCGAGAACCGTGTCCCGTAGTCGTCGGCCAGACCGTAGCGATCGGTGCGCCGATTCGTTCTCGGCCACAGGAACTGGTCGAACAAATAACCATGCGCGCCGTGGAGCTCGATGCCGTCGAAGCCGGCATCCTTCGCGACCAGAGCAGACTCGACGAAGTTCTCGATCGCGCCCTCGATGTCGGCAACGGTGAGGGAGCGTCCGACCGGTGCGCCGGCCAGATCCAGGCCGGAGGGGCTGACGGTCTCCGTCTCGGGGCCGCGCTCGTATTCCGTCCCGCGAACAGCTCCCGCGTGCCAGAGCTGGGGCATGATCGCGGTGCCCTCGGCGTGCACTGCGTCGACGATGCGCCGCCAGCCGGCCGCAGCGTCATCCCCGTACATGTGCGGTACCCGCGGGCTGAACCCGGCGGCGGGGTCCCGGACGTGAACGCCTTCAGTGAGAATCAGACCCACGTCCGCCGCCGCCCGACGGCGGTAGTAGTCGACGTCGACCTCGGTCGGCACTCCGCTCACAGATTTGAGACGGGTCATCGGCGCCAGCGCGAAGCGGTTGCGGACCGTGAGTCCGCCACCCAGGTCTGCCGGGGTGTTGAAAACGGCGAGATCCCGCTGAGCGTCGAGGGTCTCCTCCTCGTCTGTCACAGTCGCGTAGCTCATCGCCTGTCGATCCACGAAGCTTCCCCTACTCGTTTCCATAGCTGACGACCGCCTCCTGCAAGTGGCCGGTGATGATGCGCTCGGCATCGTCGACGATCGACGAGACCACCTCCGAGCAGCTGCGCACGTCGTCGATCAGGCCCTGGGACTGTCCCGCCCACCACATGCCGCCCTCCATGTCGCCGTCTCGAAGCACGGCTGCGCGGCCCCGGTCACCGGACGCCAGATGGGCGACGTCGGCGAACGCCGTTCCAGACCGGCTTTCGATCTCAGCGATTTCCTCCGAGATCGAGTTGCGCGCCACGCGAGCGCTGTTACGGAACTTTCGGAACACCACGACAGTGGAGCGCTCGTCGTTGGCAACGATCTGCTGCTTGACGTTGTCGTGCACCGGCGCCTCGGTAGTGGCGACGAACCTTGTCCCCATATTGATCGCCGCGGCGCCCAGTGCGAGCGCAGCGACCAGACCGGATCCGGTCGCGAAGCCACCGGAAGCGATGATCGGCACTGTCAATTGTTTGGCGGCTGCCGGGATCAGGACCAGGCCCGGGACGTCTTCCTCTCCCGGATGTCCGGCACATTCGAACCCGTCGATACTGACCGCGTCCACGCCCAACCTCTCGGCCTTGAGCGCGTGACGAACCGTCACCGCCTTGTGGATTACCTTGATCCCGGCCGACTTGAAGTCGGGCAGGTGCGGCTCGGGGCTGCTTCCAGCAGTCTCCACCACCCCGACTCCACTTTCGACGATGACCTGTCGGTACTCGTCGTACGGCACGTCCCGCAACGTCGGCAGGATGGTCAGATTGACACCGAAGGGCTGATCGGTGAGGTCCTGGCACCGCTTGATCTCCAGCGCCAGATCCTCCGGCGTCGGCTGCGTGAGCGCCGTCAAGAACCCCAGAGCGCCGGCGTCGGCTACGGCAGCAATGAGACGAGCCGTGCCAACGCCGGTCATTCCGCCGCAGACGATCGGATGCCGGACCCCGAACATCTCGGTGAACGCTGTGGTGAGCACGATATACCTTCCTGATGTGTCAGCACCGGCATGCCGGTTGCGGGTCGGCGGTTCCCACTTCATCAGCGGAAATCAGACAACCTCAGGACTCATTCCTATCATAGAGATAACTCTATGATCTACCCCTTGTGGAGCACTACCTCGTGTCAACGTCCTCTACCCCTCCTCAAGGACAACCGCACCCCGGTAACCCGACGCGCCGATTGCTGTGGCCGCGGCCGGGTCATCGCGAGTGTTTCTTGGGATGGATGCAGAACATGTTCAAGCGATACCGCTGAGCTGCGTGATTCACCTCCCGTACCCGGGTTGCGGCTCGGGTCGCGAAAGCGCGCGTGCAAACGCCGTTCGAGATCGTCAGGATGGATGATGTGGCAGTGGATTCCTTCGCCGCCGCGCCCGAGCCGGATCGATCCGCATCCGGTCGGCCGGCATGTGCAGGTATTCCGCAATGCAACGGCCGCAGAGAGTGACATGGGTGCCTTCGGCGAGCCTCGACCGGGCGGTCGCCAATCCGAGGTTCTCGGAGTCACAGACCATGGCGAAGGTCTTGCAGTCGAAGCGAATCCTCACCCGCTTCTCCGAACATCGACTTCGAGAAGCCTTGTGGACATCGAGGTCCGAGGCAGATACCGAACTTGTCGCTGCAGGATTCAGCCGTTGCTGTCAGCGAGTGCAGAGAGGACCCGAAGGTCTACAGAGAGTCCGTTTCTCAGCGTGCGACAGGAAGGTTGAACCACTTTCTCCGACGCCGGTAGATGTGTCTTTCCTCTGGTGAGAGGCCGCCCCAGATGCCGTGCAGTTCGGGATCGTCGATGGCATGAAGGCGGCATGGTTCGAGCACGGGACAGGTGCCACAGATGCGTTTTGCCTCCTGTTCTTCCGGTCCGCCGGGGGAAAAGTCGAAGAACAGGTTCGAGTCGGCATCACGGCATGCTGCGAGCACGTGCCACCGCCGCTCCTCGGTGTTCGGCGACCGTCGGGTGGAGCTGTACGATGAGGGATTGTTCATTGCTGCCTCTGAAATGTGGATACCGGATCGCGACGCAGGGAAGCGGCGTGCCGGTTCCGAACGAACCGAGTCGATTGCTCATCTGCATTCTCATGGTGGGTGCTTACTGACTGGCGGATCTGGGAGTCATCGACTTCGTCCTCCCGGACAGCTCGTCGTTGCCATCGTGCGGACGTCGCCCGGCGCGAGACGAACAGGCCGGTCAACTCGCTTGAGGTCGGGGACGACCCGGGACCTGGCCTCCGGGCGTGGAGGTAGTCGTATGTCACGATTCCCCGGGGCAGCCTACAGGTCGGTCGGTATACATGGTTTGGGGTACTGGAACACCTGGGCATAAGGTCTTGCCGGCGACTGATGATGCCTCGTTGAAGAGGATGCCAGGTGTCCTGATAAGGGGTCTCAGGAAGCGGTGGCTCTGGCCTAGCCTCGATGGACCGTCCTAGGTATCCCAGAGGGTGGCAATCCAGCGGAGAGGCTGTTCTCGTGCCTGCCCCCAGGAAGTCCGACGACGAAGCACTGAGATCGAGCGGTCTGAAAGTACATAGCGCCACGGCCGAGGGCACCTCACTGCAGGGAAGGGTTATGTCATCCAAACCCATGCGGACTCCGTACGGAAGGCAACTCAGAGGTATCTAAAATACTATAATGCCAACTTCGACTACGTGCATTCCAGGTCAGTGGATACCGTCTGGTCATTCCATAAGGGGTCAGCGGATGCGGGACCATCCTCCCGTTCGGGGAGGCGTAACCCGTCCTATGCCATCTGCAGATGGCCACATCCATCGAAGTGGTCTTCCGGTTCTATAGTGCATCGATCGCGCGGGAGAGATTGCCGCAGTGCAGCAGTGACCGGATCCGGTAGTGGGTCAGGTTCCGGAACCTGAGAGCGTGGCGCGCAACGCTTCGAGTCGGCCGTTGATCGCCCCGGTGGGCCCGTCCGAGGCCCGGAAGTCGAAGTACGTCAGCAGACCGTTATGGCGCCGGTGCAAGGGGCGACCGAGTTGGTCGAGACCGTCCGGAACCCCGGAGCAGATCATGTCGATGTCCCAGGTCGACCGCTCCTTGCCACGCGGCCGGTCGTGGTCGGAGTAGGCGTCGATGACGTCCTGGTAGACCCGCCACGTGACCGCGAACGGCAGGTGCTGTTCCTCGGCGAACACCGACTCGAGACCTCGACGTTGCCGGTCGCTGAGCAGTTCTTGCCGAGTGCGGACGGGGCAGCGAACGCCGTAGAGCGGATCACCCGAACGGCCGTGGTGCCCATACGTGTGCTGCTGCCCGCGTTGGCGGCACAGATCCAGCTTGGTGCTGGCCAGGGCGACGACGTGGAACGGATCCATCACCGTCACCGCATCGGGAACTGCGCTGGTCGCGGCATGGTTGTAGCCACCGAACCCGTCCTTCGCCAGCACCTGGATGCCGTCCCGGAACGCGGCCCGCTGCCGGTCGAGCCAGGTCGTGAGCGCCGCCGAGGATCGGCCCGGGCACCCCAAATCAGCCACCGTGCCGGTCCAGTGCCGTCGAACACCGGCGCCAGGCCCACGACGCCGGCGGATGTATCCGTCGACGGTGGTGGCGTGGCGGATGTGGGCCCAGCGGTGCTCGTCCACTCCGATCTACTCGCACCGAGTTGAGGAGATGTTCGTCGACAGCGACGATCGTGGCTGTTGGCTCGACTGCGATGGCGTTGACTTCTGTCCCAGGACAGGCCCAGTTCGCTGGCGATCGCCACGACGGAGGTGCCGTCGATTATCGACCGTCGCAGGATGTGCCGGGCGCAGCGGCGGCTGGTCGACCAGCCGCGACGAGCCTGTCAATGGCCGATTCCGGTCGGTATTGTGCCGGAACAGCTCCCGCTCGCAGGGGGTGGCCCCACATCGGTATCGCGGAACGCGCACCCGTAGCTGCATCGGGTAGCCGGCCACCGGCAGATCGGTCACCGTCCGCACATTCGTGTCCCGGAACCGTCCGATGCTGCCGCAGCCCGGACACCGGCCGGGTCCGTCGGCGAGTAGATCGCAGAACAACACCATGACATCGTCGCCGACGGCGGCGTCGGTGGTCGTGACAGAGAGTTCGGCGGTGCGCACGATCGTGTCGGCGACAATCGAGGCGGGCAGGCAACTAGGCTCGGCACAAGGCTCGCGGTGCGGTCGAGATGTGTGGCGTAGGAACCTTCATCGACGTGCCGGGGCCCATCTTACGGCAGCGACACCACCGTCAAGCCCGCACCTTCACGTCCTCCGCTGCACTCCATTTCCGGAAGAGTCAGATTTCGGATTCTCGAGTCCATGCATTATGAGTTTCAGATACTGGTCGGCCATCTCGTCCGCTGACAATCGTCCCGAAGGAGTGAACCAACGCACCGCTACCCATATGGAGTCGCGCAGGAAACGGTAGGTGACAGCGGTGTCCAAATCAGAGCGAAACACTCCAGAGGCAACCCCGTCTTCGAGGACCTGGATCCAGATCCGGCGTACCTCTGCCCCGGCCTCAGCGACATAGTCGAAGCGGGAAAACTGTTTGAGATAACTGCGTTCGTTCTGGACCACTGTGATTGCTGCGCGATGTGTTTCGAGTGACCTGAACGCGGCTCGCATCAGTTCGCCCAGGACGTCGGCCGGGTCAGCGTCGTCGAGGACGAGTTCTTGGTAGGTCGCCATCAGACTTGTGAAATAGACGGAAAGGATCTCGTGGAGGATCGTCTCCTTCGAGTCGAAGTGATAATACAAGCTTCCGGAAAGGACGCCGGCCGCTTCGCCGATCTGGCGGACGGTGGTCGAACAGAAGCCCTGTTCGGCAAACAACCCGGCGGCTACGTTCATGAGTACCTGACGTCGCTCCGAGTTCGAGACACCCTCCTCCGCGCCTCGGCGACCACGCCGGTAGCGCGTGGAGGCTGCGGACGTGCTGGGCTTAGGTTTCGTTGCCATGTCTCCAGTATGTCCTTCACTTACCCAAGCGCTAGGTTGGTTTTGTCACGGGCCCGAGAAGCTGAGGACGACTCACCGATGCTCCAACATGCCCATGAACTGCAGAGATGACAGACAATTGACGCTACCTCCCTCGCCTCGCCCTGTACGAGCATGATCAGGTTCTCGAGGTCACCGAGGCCGCGTTCGAACGCTTGCTCTGTCGAGGTCGGCACGCCGAGCACCGATGGCGACGTTCGCGGGAAGATGGTCGAGGTTCCGAGCCTGCGCAATGACGTGGTTGGGGAGAGCTTCTCACGCACCCGTGCGACCTGCGGGGGAAGAGCCTGCAGGGCCCCCAGGGGGATCAGCAGAGTCCCGCGCGCCGTCAGCCTGGCGTCGGTGACGGTAACGACTGGGGCTTTCGCCGGTCCAGCGCCGGAAGGCGTTGCTGAAACTGGCCACCTCGACGTAGGCCAGCTGTTTGGAGATTTCCGACACCGGGTCGTCAGTCTCGGAGAGCAGTCGGCAGGCCTCGTGCAACCGCGCCTCGTCTCGCAAAGCACGGAAGCTGACCTCGTATTCGTCGAGACGGCGTTGCAGCGTGCGCATGGACATTGCCAGCTCGGCCGCGACCTGGGCGAGGCTCAGGCCGGCGTTGCCGGGCCTTCTGAGGATCGCCGAAACCTGCTCGTCAATCTGTGCCGATGCCGGCAGCCATGAGTCCGAGCTCTGTGCACGCCTGGCGTGCAGTTTATAGAGGATCGCGTTCGAACGCGGCAATGGCACATCCAGGAGTTTCGTGGGCCAGATCCAACGAATGGCCGTGCCACCGGATATGACCGGAAAATGCACCATGTCCTCGAGAGCGGCTGGCACCGGATCGAGTGGCAATTCAAGACGATCCAGAGGAAACGGACCTTGCCAGAGGTCATCGAGGAACATCGCGATCGCAGCCACGTCCCGCACCACGGTGAAGCGGAAAAACGCACTCATGGGATCGAGTTCGTGCGGCAGCGTGATTTCGATTCCTGCCTCACTCTCCCCGATGTCGATCGAGCGATATCGGCCGACACTGTAGTTGGTCTTCAGCGTGGTGGTCAGGTCCCGGAAATGCCGCAACGTGGGCGCCGAGATGTTGGCCGCACCGAACGCTTCGAAGACTGTATAAAAGTACCTCTTGCCGGTCTCGACCCAGACCTCAACGTGTTCTGCCGTGAGGTTCGCAAAGTCCTCTTGAAAGGCCAATTCCTGACGCCATCCGATGCGCCGGTCCGGCAACTCGAGAATGGCCAGGGGGATCCGCGAGGCGCGCAGGAGGGGTACTGGATCAATTCCGTGATCGGAAAGTACCCCGCACATCAGATGGACGCTCACTGCCGGAACCTCCGACCAGGTCGTTGCACCGGCGACGTAATCCCGCGCTCGCACGGGTACGGGTACGGGTACGGGGTTACGACCACGCATCGCCCCAGTGCCCATATGGGTCTCCTTCACCTCGCGGCGACTCTGCGACGTCGTCAGTATATCGCTCGCGCAAGAAACTCAAGTACTCCAGATCACGACCGTACGGTTGGCGTCGAACCGCAAGCGAACTGGCGGGATCCCACAATCCTAGAGGAGAGACGAAGGCAAATCCGCGGTTGGCGGAAACTCTCAACTCCCTTGGCGTCCGCGAGTTAACGAGACGACGCTCACACCTTCTAGCGTCGAACTGAGTTCCATCGCGCCGTCCCGGGACATCGGGACCATGCGGAGATCCGCGTTCAAGGAGGTTCCAGCGTGAACATACTTCAGCTCGATGCGCTCGGCAGCGACCCGGCGACCCGGACGGCCGCGTTGCGTACGGCATACGGTTGTTTCCCCACCGGTGTCACCGCCATCTGCGCTGTGCGGGATCATCAGCCGGTCGGGATCGCCGTGAGCTCCTTCGTGGCCGTCTCGATGGAACCGCCGCTCGTGGCCGTGTGCGTGCAGCACACCTCCACCACCTGGCCGCGTCTGGCCGACCTTCCTCGACTGGGTCTTTCGGTTCTCGGCGCCGATCACGACGCCGCGTGCCGCCAGCTCGCCGCGAAGCACGGGGACCGATTCGCCGGCCTCGACTGGTCAGCTACCGACGACGGCTCGATCTTCCTCCACGAGGCCGCAACCTGGCTCGACTGCAGGATTCACCAGATCGTCGCGGCCGGCGACCACGACATCGTCCTGCTACGCGTCGAAGCCCTCGAGATCCACAAGGGCGTGGGACCGCTGGTCGTCCATGCCAGCACCTTCCACAGCCTTGCCCAGCTGGCGACTGCGAAGGCGAACTGATGAGCATTGCCGTGGAACCACACCTCACCAGGACCGTTCCAGCGTCATCCCGTCCCGTCCATGATGCTCTGGCCGCGCTGCGCGAAGGACTCCCGGTCCTCGTCATGGACGCGGCTGAACGCAAGAACGAGGGGTATGCCGTCATCGCAGCCGACCTCGCCACCCCCCGATGGATAGCCTGGGCCGTGCGTCACACCTCCGGACTGATCTGCGCCCCGATGCGGGCCGAACGAGCCGAAGAGCTCGACCTCCCCCTGATGGTCCGCAAGAACGAAAATCCACGACAGACGGCCTTTACTGTCGCCGTCGACGCCGTCGACGGGGTCACCACCGGGATCAGCGCCTCGGACCGAGCACGCACCCTGCGTGTTCTCGCTGCCTCGGAAAGTCGTCCTGCCGACCTCACCCGCCCCGGTCACATTCTCCCCCTGCGCGCTCGGCCCGGTGGGGTGGTGGAGCGGCCGGGTCACACCGAGGCCAGTGTCGACCTCTGCAGCCTAGCTGGACTGCCACCGATCGCTGCCGTCGCCGCCCTGGCTGGTAGCGGGGAGGAGCTTGCGCCCAGCATGGCCAGCCGCCACGAAGTCAACGACCTCGCCGCCCGATTCGACCTGCCCGTTCTCGACATCGCCGACCTCGTCGTCCACTGTCTTCATCACGGCAGCGGGCTACTTCCCCGCGTCTCCCGGCGCAGCACGACCCAGCTCACCACCGTGTACGACGATCTCACTGCGGTCATCTTCCATGACAATCAGACCGGCGCCGAGCATATCGCCCTGCTCGGCGCAATCCCTATTGGGCCGAATTGGGCCGACGCCTCTGATATCCATCCACGTCTCCTGTCCCGCCGCTGACATCCTGCACACCGACACGTGCGATTGCCGGCACCAGCTCGACCGCGGAATTCGCAGGGTCGCCACCGAAGGCGGCGTCGTGATCCGCCTCGCTCAGAAATCCCCTGCGTTCGGTACACACACCTGGGACAGCGCGGATGAGGCCGCGGCCGCCGCGATCCTCGCCGACCTCGGGCTCACGTCCACCCGGCTTCTTGCCAGCCCGGGCAGCACTGCCGGGCGCGCTCACAGTGGTACCAGCAAGTTGGACCCCGGCTACGAACGTCACAGCCACTGATCAATCGCGCGGCTCTGAGCCGCCAACTACCGCCTGACTCAACACACCCGTGCCGTGGTCACGATCGCGGAGGCCGTCGCACCCTGCCTGTCTCGAGTGTCGTTCCGATCCGACAAGCGCATCCGATTCACGTTTACGCCACGAACACCCGCCTATTGCGTCATGTCAGGATGCACAGCGTGCTCTGCTCGCACCGCATCGGTACCCGCTCGCCCTGTTCGGACAGTCCCATCCGTATCCGGTGCTACCGAGCACATCGAGCCGCTACTCACCGCCAGCCCGTACCGCACGCTCCGATCCAGTTCCGGACTGGGTGCCACGCGACCGATGAGCGCGCAGATCCGACACGGTCGCAAACTGGTGCCCGGGCGCACACCACCTTCCAATAAAGCGATATCTGTGATTACTTAAATGCTGGGAGCGTGCCGCTTGGACGCGAGTAACAGGGCTGTCGTGAGCCTTCCCTGGAGGGGTGCAAACCGACCGGGCGGGCGAGCGCAACATCAGATTAGGAGCGACCCCTCATGTCGGGTGACATCGTCTACCGCGAGCCGGGCTACAGGAGCCGGCTCATTGCTTCACTGCGTCGCTACGCTGAACGGCCGGCTCTCCGTGATGGCTCCGTGGAATGGAGCTACGCGCAGCTGGAGCAGCGACTGCGTGAGCTGTGCGCCGGCTTGGCCCAGGCGGGACTGCGACGCGGTGACGGTGTGGGCCTTCTGGGTCGGAACACGCTCGACTATGCGGCACTTCAGCTCGCGGTGCCGTTGACCGGCATGTACTTCATGTCGCTTTACGAACTCGAGTCGACCCAGCAGCACGTGGCGCAGGTTGAGTACGGCGAGCTGCGTGCCGTCGTGGTCGACCCGGTCAACTCTCCGGGTCGAGCAGGCGAGCTGGCCCAGGCTCTCGGCCCCGACTTCCCGATCCTGACACTGGGACCGGCCGAAGCTGGACAGGACATCTTCGCGCTGGCCGCGCGCGGAAGGTTGGAGAGGCTCCGCGTGGATCCCGATCCTGTACAGATTCTCGAGCTCGGCCTCACCGGCGGTACCACTGGGGCACCGAAGGCGATCGTGGACAACGACACCACCTATATGAACCAGTCCCTCATCCACGTCGCCAATTACGAGCTACCCGATTACCCACGCATGCTGCTGAGCACGCCCCTCTCGCATGGCATCGGCCGTGTCGCACTCAAGACGATGCTGCTGTTGGGCGGTTCGGTGGTGCTTCAGCCGAAGTTCGACGAAGAGCGCGTCCTTGCGACTGTCGAACGTGAGCGCGTCAACTCGCTACTTCTGGTACCCAGCCAGATCTACCAACTGCTCGATTGTGACGACCTCGACAAGCGGGACTTGTCGAGCCTGGAGACCCTGCTCTATGGGGGCTCGCCGATGGCGCCGGCCCGAGTGCGCCAAGCTCTCGAACGATTCGGCAGAGTGCTCGTTCAGCAGTACGGAGGCCAAGAGGCCAAGGTCGTCTCAACCTTGAGCAAAGTCGACCACGATCCGGACCGACCCCATCTACTTGGTTCGGCCGGCCAACCCTGCATCGGCGTAGAACTGGCCATCATGGACCCCGACATGCGAATCCTCCCTGCCGGTGAAATGGGTGAGATCTGCACGAGGAGTCCGGCCTCGGTCCCGTGCTACTGGAAGAACGAGGAAGAGACGAAAGCCCTCCACCGCGGCGGATGGGTCCATAGCGGCGACCTCGGCGTCATGGATGATCGCGGCTACGTGACGCTCAAGGACCGGCTCAAGCAGATCATTATCTCGGGTGGGCACAACGTCGTTCCCCGTGACATCGAGGACGCACTCGTCTCTCACCCGGGGATTCGCAGCGCCGCCGTATTCGGGGTCCCCGACCCCCGATGGGGAGAGTCCGTCAAGGCCGTCGTGGTCGTCCGTTCCGGCGCAGCCGTAGTCGAGACCGAGCTCATGGAGTTCGTGAAGTCCAGGCTGGGTCCGGTCAATACGCCCAAGAGCATCGACTTTGTGCCCGAGCTTCCGCTCACCACCGCTGGCAAGGTCGACAAGAAGCAGCTCCGACGCCCGTACTGGGAGGACCACGACCGCTCGGTCGGATAGCCGCATAGCTCTGCGCTCGATGACAGCGCGCTACTCGGCAAGCACCGAGACGCAAGGATGCTGCGCCGCTGCTGTGCCGTGGCCGGGCGCTGCTGCCCCGTGCTTGGGCAGGGCGGATGTAGGACGCCAACGGTCGCTGTTCGTCGCGAGCCATGCGACGGTCTTGTCCGACTCGGCACTACTCAGAGCTGGTGATCCGCTTCCATCGAGCCACCGAACACCACCTCAACGTCCACGAGGAGCGCCCCTGCCTGCGGAGATGCCAGAGATGATCCCACGAACTTGTGGACCGGTCGACGGGGGATTCACCTCGGCGCGACGGCGTCGAGCCACGCCTCAAACTCGTTCCTGGCACGGAGTCGATCGAGATTCGGTCGTGGTCCGCTCGAAGCATGATCTGGACCTCGCGTCCTCCGTTGATCGGCTGCCGATGTAATGCTTCGGACATTGTTCTCGGCAGCTGAGCGGTGTTGACAGGACTAGAGACCAATGCAATCCTCGCAACAGGTTTTAAAGATAACTCTGAGGTGAAACAGTTCTGAGACAAGGTTGCTCGCTGTGCAGGAGCATCAGGACGATGGAAATTGCTGTGCTGTCGAAAAGAAGCTTGGGGGTTTCCGCTCTCGCTGGCTCGGGGTGCGGCAGTAGGCGGACAAGGTTGAAGGAGACTCGGATGGCACTTCACCACGGAACTCACGAGTGCGTCGAGTTCGACGTGGGCGATGTACGCCTGAGGGGGGAGCGCTGGGATCCCCACCCGGAGAGCCGAGTCAAGGGCCTCGTTCTGTTAGCCCATGGAGGCGGACAGACTCGTAATTCCTGGCGCTCCACCGGTGAAACGTTTGCTGGCCGCGGCTGGCGGACCGTGGCTTACGATGCCCGCGGACACGGTGAGAGCGATTGGTCGCCGCAGGGGGTGTACGACACCGGGGTTCTCAGTCGCGACATGCACGCGGTCCTACGCGAGCTCGGTGAACCTGCGGTTGTCATCGGGGCCTCGATGGGCGGGACGACCGGGATGGTCGTGGCCGGGGAGCATCCGGAGTGCGTCCGTGCCTTGGTCCTCATCGACGCACTTCCCAAGATGGAGCGCGTCGGGGCCAGCCGGATCGCCGAGTTCATGGCATCGGGACGCGACGGATTCGCCTCACTGGAGGAGGCCGGCCGTGCCGTCAGCGCCTACAACCCGCATCGGCCGCCGCTTATCAGCTACGAAGGCCTACACAAGAACATGCGTCAGGACAAGGACGGAAGATGGTACTGGCACTGGGATCCGGCGTTCCTGGCGTTCGGTACCGAGCCTGCGGCTGGGGAGCGAGCGGGCAAGGTTTCTCGCGCTGTCGACCACATCGGTGCGCCCACCGTACTCGTGCGCGGCCGGTTCTCCGACGTGTTGTCGGACCAGGGCGTCGCTGACTTCTTGAATCGGCTTCCGTCTGCTCGGGTGGTCGAGGCGGGCGCTGGGCACATGGTGGTCGGCGACGACAACAGCGTCTTCGCGGCAGCGGTCCTGGACTTTCTGGACGAGGTGGACGTCAGTGTGTTCCCCGGTACATCGGTGGACCGGTGAGCGCCCCATCGAGTTGGCCGTTCGCTCCACTCGGTCTCCGCGCCTGTCCGATTTCTTGCGGCTGTCGGCATGACAACTGAGGATCTTGATGCCGATCAGCCGGACCGGACAGCCCGCGCTGGGCTCGTCGCTTGTCTGGGAGCCATTGGCATCACGATCCTCGACATCTCCAAGGCCAACGTCGCCCTGCCCGCTATCGAACAGTCCTTGTCGCCAAGCAGTTCCCAGCTCCAACTGATCGTCTCAGGGTTTGCGCTCGCATTCGCCCTTGCCCTGGTGCCCTCGGCTCGTCTGGGTGACGCGGGAATGGGTCGCGTCGGTCTACTCGCCAGTGTGGGGGTCTTTTCCCTGACAAGCGTTCTATGCGCGTTCGCACCGTCGGCTGACCTGCTTGTCGTGTGCCGGATTCTTCAAGGTGCCGCCGCGGGCGTTCAGATGGCGCAAGCGTTGGGGTTCATCCAGCGCCTCTACCTAGGCCGGCAGCGCGGCCGGGCATTCGGGGCCGTCGGCGCGACGCTCGGCCTCGCGACCGCGATCGGTCCGACGCTCGGCGGACTGCTGATCGTGGCGGCCGATGGCGACAGCGGTTGGCGTCTCCTGTTCGGCTCCAGCGCGCCTGCCGGAGCCGCTGTGTTGCTGCTGGCCGCGCGCGTCCTGCCGCGGGAGTCTCGCGCTCGGCGGCCCATCGAACTGGATCTGCCCGGAATGGCTTTGCTCACTGCAGCGGTTCTGGCGGCACTCGTGCCGGTCATGGTGGGCACCCACCGACTCCCAGCCGCGGCTGTCTGTCTTTGCTGGGCTGCCGCCGTCACGATGGGTGTCGCCTTCGTTCGTTGGGAGGGTTACCGCGCAAGGAGTGGATTGATGCCGCTGGTACATCCGACGCTCTTCGCCCAGGCGTCCTTCCGAAACGCAGCCGCTGTCGGATCCGCATATCACATGGGGATCGGGGCTCTCTTTTTGATTGTTCCCCTCTATATTCAGTTCGGTCTGGGACGCGATGCGGTCACCGCAGGCCTGGCGACCCTGCCCTTCGCGCTGGGGCATACCGTCGGCGCCATGCTGAGCGGCCGGGCACCTGCGAAGAGGGCACGACAGGTCATTACCGGCGGGCTCTTGATCGTTGTACTCGCCTACGTGGGCATCGCTGTGGTCTCCGCGCTTTCACCGGGACAGGAATTCCCGTGGGTGTTGCTGTTGATGGGCGTGGCAGGCACGGGAGCAGGGTCGGTCGCCGCACTCAATCAGGTCGTGCTGCTCTCCGAGGTCCCCGTCGAGATCGGAACGAGCGCTGCCTCACTAGGACAGCTAGGCCAGCGGATCGGCAGTGCCGCCGGAATCGCCCTCGGTCTCTCCCTGTACCTGACCGCCGAGATGACCGGTGACTTCAGCGCTTCACACAGCTTTGGGCGCGGCATTGCCGGAGGTGTCGTCATCTTGCTGATAGCGCTGGCGTGGGCGATTTTCGACGCACGTCGCGCTCATTCACCGGGAGTTGCGGACTGACCGGTCGGTCACGGAACGATGTCGTTGAGTGTCGCTGTGAGGCACACCGACTTGTGGGCGTTCTCGGCCTCGATCGCGCCGAGCGCGGTAGCGCTGTTCTTCACTTAGAGCGTGCCTTGTATGGATCAGATCCTGTGTACGGCATGATGCATGTCGTGGTCGATGCGTTGTCTACTCGGTTGGTGCCGGATGCGTTGTGGGAGATCGTCGAACCGCTGCTGCCTCGGTTCTCGCCGAGGCCGCAGGGCGGCGGGCGGGGGGGCGCTGGACGATCGGGCGGCGTTCACCGCGATCGTCTACGTGCTGACCAGTGGCTGCGCCTGGCGGCACCTGCCGCCGTCGTTCGGGGTCAGCGTCCCGACCGCGCACCGCCGCTTCGCCGCGTGGGTCAAGGCCGGGGTGTTCGACGAGCTGCACCGCCAGGTCCTCGACCGGCTCGGCGCCGGTGGGGACCTGGACTGGTCCGCCGCGATCCTGGATGCAGCGCGCGTCCGGGCGAAAATGGGGGATCTTTGACCGGTCCCAGCCCGGTCGATCGCGGGAAGAACGGCTCGAAGATCCACATCCTCTCCGATGCCGAGGGCATTCCGCTCGTGACCGCGGTGACCTCGGCGAACACCCACGACAGCGTGATGCTGCAGCCCATGGTGACCGCGATCCCCGCCGTGCGGTCGCGCAGTGGGCCGCGTCGTCGGCGACCCGGCCGGTTGCGGGCGGACAAGGGCTACGACTACCCCGTGCACCGCCGGTGGCTGCGCGCACGGGGCATCGTCCCACGGATCGCGCGCCGGGGCGTCGACAGCAGCGAGCGCCTCGGCCGGTACCGCTGGAAGATCGAACGCACCCTGGCGTGGCTGACCGGCTACCGCCGGCTGACGATGCGCTACGAACGCCACGGCGAGCACTTCGCCGGCTTTCTCCAACTCGCCGCCGCGCTGACGTGCTGGAAGAAACTCACCAAATGAGACATTCGCTTATCGAATGCAGAGAAGCCTCGCCCTTGCGGCAACGACGATCGCATCGCGGCGGAACTTTCGGGGTAACGCTCCTCGGCACGAAGGCATCCCTGGTAGTGCAGGAGACATAGGTTTACAACGGCAGCTCGTCCATCGAGCCGAATAACGCCAGAGCGCACGAGCACACGTCTTTCTCGACCGCGCCCCAACTGCGCATACGCTGCCGGTCCCAGAAGCCGCAGGTCTTCCGAACCGCCCTCTTTGGGTGCTGACCTGCGCAGACCGCGTCGGAGGCCGGGACCATCATCGTCGATAGTCGCCGGCCTCCGACCTGAGTACTGCCCTCTACTTGCTTACGCGCTTCGTGAGCGTGTCGATGGCATCGGCCAGGCCCTGCTCTCCGGTCGTGGCCAGGCTCGGGTCGGTGAGAGCGACTCCCGTGAATGGCGCGAAAACGCTGGTCTCGCTGGTCTGGGTTGCCACGGTCCGCTGGTGGCTGAACTCGTCGAAGCCGTACTTGCCGTGGTAGGCACCCGTTCCCGAGTTTCCGACTCCACCGAACGGTGCGTTGGTAACTATGTAATGCAGTGGACCGTCGTTGCGGGTTACACCACCCGAGCGGGTGTGTCGCAGGACTCTGTCGTACTCGTTGTCGTCCTCGCCGTAGTAGTAGAGCGCCAGCGGAGAAGGCCGCGTGTTGATATAGCCGATGGCCTCATCGATATCGTCGTAGGGATACACCGCCAACACAGGTCCGAAGACTTCGTTCTGGGCGATGCGAGCGTCCTCCGGCACGTCGAGAAGGATTGTCGGCGCAATCAGGCGGTGAACCCGTGATGGCAGTCGACCTTCCTCGACCGGATCGACCGCCTCGATCTTGGTCGCTCCTTTGTCGAGCGCGTCCTCGATCAGACCGAGGACGCGCTCGAAGTTGCCCTCGTTGACGATCGACGGCACACCTGCGTTGTCGAGGACCGTCGGATGGACCTCGAGATACCCTTGCCGGACGGCGGACACGAAGTCGTGGAGGTGCTCGCGCGGTACGAAGGCGTAATCGGGCGCGTAACAGGCCTGGCCGTTGTTGATCAGGCGGGTCGTCGCGATCTTGCGAGCGGCAGCGGCGAGGTCGGTGCTGCGGGAAACCAGGGCAGGGTTCTTGCCGCCGAGCTCGAGAGTCACCGGGACGAGATTCTTCGCCGCATTGACCGCCACGATTCTTCCCACTGCCGGAGAGCCGGTGAACATCAAGTGGTCGAGCTCGAGCTGGGAGAACGCCTGAGTGGTCTCCAGATCACCTACGACGACAGCCACCTCGTCCTCCGAGAGGCGGGTCGAGATTGCCCGGGCCAGAGCGACACCGGTCCGCCGTTGGACGTCGTTGGTCTTGATGATGACGCGGTTACCCGCCGCCAAAGCTGCGATCGCAGGCTGCACAGCAGTTGCAATAGGTCCGTTCCAAGCGGCCAGGATGCCGACCACTCCGAGAGGAGATTGAAGGATCTGCGCGGGGATGGATCCTTCGACCGGCACTGGCTGTATCCAGTCCTCGAGCCGCTCCTCGATGAACCGTGCCTCTTCGAGCAGGCCGAGGATCTCGAGCGCCTTGGTCGTAGCAGGCGACCGGCGACCGTAGTCGGCGTCGAGCGCCTCTCCGAGTGCATCGGCGTGCTCGAACACGGCAAGGAGGAGCCGGTCGATCCGGTCGCGGCGCGCGTTTGCGCTCGGGGTGCCTTCCTTCAGGAAAGAGCTTCGCTGCAGATTGACGATCCGGTCGAGTTCCGCACGACTGACGTGCTCGATCGCCGGAATCTCGATGATCGGTGCGCTCATGTTGATGATGCCTTCCTCATTGAAAATGATGCCAGGGGTATCCGCGGTGACCTACGGGGCACTTAACGTCAATGACTTTCCGTCTGATAGTCCGCGAGGGGCACCGGATACGGGAGTGCCCTCCCTCTGAGACTCACCGGCGCCGATCTGGTCGGGAAACTGCTGTTGATGTTCAAACACCCCGACGAGCGCGGTAGCCGATGCCTGTACGGCGCCAGCAACGGCCAGCGTCCGGACGACGGACCAATGCTCGCAGTGGCTCCCGCTACCGAGACCTCGCTCGCCCTAGGATTACGGTCGCCGGCGTCGAGGCCGAGGGGTGATCGCACAACCTTGGGCACTGCGACCTCGGTCGAGTGCAGCTAGCGCAGTGAAAATCCGGCATCAACCGGAAGGCTCACGCCGGTGATCCATTTCGCTTGATCGGAAACCAGGAAGGATACGGCATCGGAAATGTCTGACGGAGCCAGAATCTCAACATCCAGGGCGTTACGCAGATCCGATATGGAATTGCGGCCGCCTTCTGCTGCCTCCTTTGCAAGTCTTTCCATCGTGCTGTTCTCGGTCATTCCGGACGCTACGCCAGTCGGGTGGATCACGTTTACCCGGATCCCGTGTTCTGCCAGAGCGTGGGCCAACTGCCGCCCCATGCCCACGAGACCCATCTTCGCCGCGGTATAGGCCAGCTGTCCCGCGGCGTAACCGAAAATCGGCCTCGTCGCTGCAATGGAACCGGTCAGGATGATGACCCCGCCGTTACCACCGTCGATCAGCTTCGGAACGCATGCGCGGACTACGTGATAGGCCCCCGAAAGGTCAACAGCGATAGTGTCTTCCCAAAGCTGCAGCTCCATTTCCTCTGGCGCTGCACCCAGGCGGATAATGCCGGCATTCGACAGAACGATGTCGAGGCGACCGAGTTCGGCGACTCCCTTGTTGACCGCGGATTCAACCGCTTGTGCATCTCGGACGTCGACCTGACTCGCAATGATCTTCCGGCCGGTTGCCTCGACCAAGCGGACAGTTTCCTCAAGATCCGAGAGCTGCGAATTCGGGTAATCCATGGTGCTGATGTCTTCGCAGATATCGATGCCGATAATGTCCGCGCCTTCACTCGCAAGACGCACTGCGTGTGAGCGCCCCTGACCACGAGCGACACCACTGATAAATGCTACCTTGCCTGTAAGATTTCCCACGGAAATACTCCTTTCAGTTCTTCCGAATATATGGCGTGGTAGTCGGCGACCAGGCGAAACCGATATCGACCGACCTCACTGACGTGTCCATCGGCAGTTTCAAGTTCTCCGTCTCCACGGAGCGTTCCTGCATCGTGTTGCAGCGGAGATAATTCCTTGGCCCGGCAACACCGGGCTTTCAGGTCAGGAGACCGCGTCGCCGGCGCCCAAGCTCGACATCGCTTACTGCAGGCGCTCATTCATGCCGCCCCTTATCCTGCGAACCGGTCCACTGCTGACCGCGTGAGTCCAGAGTCTCGAACACCTCGCCCCGCAGACATAACCGGAGAATCCCCGGCGAAGAGTGGGTCGGACCAGCAACTCGGCTACGTTTACCAGGCAGTTGTCGGCTCTCGGCAGCGAAGGCGGCAAACATTGACTCCGCGGAACGGGACTCAGTTGTTGTGGGGTGCTCCCATGGCCCGGACGATGTCCCGGACATCGTCGGCCCCGTC
>NZ_JAALEH010000043.1:0-45979 GCF_011058195.1 Rhodococcus sp. 14C212
GCGATGGCCCGGCCGAGGGCGACGAACAGCGACTCGTCGGTGCCGTCGAGGAGACGGACGATCTCGCGGATGCGCGGCAGCGGCAGCCCCTGCGCGGCGAGCGCACGGATCAGGGCGAGGCGGCGGACGTGCCGCTCGTCGTACCGGGCCTGAGTGGCGCTGGTCGCCTCGCCCGGCATCAGCAGGCCCTCGCGCAGGTAGTACTTCACGGTCGCCAACGGGACGCCGGTGCGGGCCACCAGTTCCGAGATCCGCATTGCCACCTCCTCTTGACATCGGATAGTACAACTATCCAGTATTGGATACTGCAACTATCCAATACTCTGCGAGGAGGACCTCGTGCATCCCGTACTCGTCATCGCCCTCGGCGCCACCCTGCTCACCGTCGCCGGGATCGCCTTCGGCGGCACGTTCCTGTTGCGCGTCGCCGGCGGGCGGGCGCCGGCCAACGATCTGCAGAAGGCGTTCTTCCGGGCCGGTCACGCCCACGCCGGCGTCCTCGTAACCCTGGGGTTGCTCGTGGCGGTGCTCACCGACGCCGTCGGCGCCTCACCCGGATGGGCCGCGGCCGGCGCGCTCGCCGTGCTCGGCTCGGCGATCCTGATCCCGGCCGGGTTCTTCCTGTCCGTGCTGGGCCCCGACCCCCGGCGACCGGGCACGATGATCGCCTCGGTGTGGCTCGGGGCCGCCGCCCTCGTCGCCGGGGTGACGATCTCAGGAGTCGTGGTCCTCGGTGCCGGGATCGGCGCCCTGGCCTGAGTCGCGAACCTGCTCGATCGCCGTCGAACGCGGATGCTCGGGCCCGGTGGTGATCGCCAGGCGGGGGGCGCGGTGCAGATGCTCGCGCGCGAAGGCCAGCGCCTGACCCAGCGCCCGCGCCCGCGCGGACCGGCTGCGCGCCCCCTGGGTGCTGACCTCCAGGACCACATGCCCGGAGAAGTCGCTCTCGGCGAGGAGCCGGCACACCTGCTCACACGGCTGGCCACCCTCGCCCGGGAGCAGGTGTTCGTCCGTCGATGCACCGTGGCCGTCCGCGAGGTGCAGGTGGGCCAGACCACCGCCCATGCGCTCGGCGAGTGCCACCGCGTCCATCCCCGCCGTGGCCGTGTGCGACAGGTCCAGCGTGTAGTGCGCGAAGCCGGTGTCGGTGGGGTCGATCGACGGGCTGTAGGCCGACACGGCCCGGCCGGGCCCGCCGCGCCGGCGCATGCGCTGGGCCGTGCGGTCGCGGCCGCCGAAGAACACATCGGCGCGCATCGGGTACATGTTCTCCACCGCGACGACCACGTGACTGCGGTCCTCGAGGCCCGCCACCTGATCTGCGAAGCCCTCCGCGTAGCGGCGCTGCCACCGGAACGGCGGATGCACCACCACCGATGCGGCCCCGAACGATTCCGCAGCCCGCACCGACCGCTCGAGTTTCGCGGCCGGGTCCGAGCCCCACACGCGTTGCGAGATCAACAGGCACGGCGCGTGCACCGCCAGCACCGGTACGCCGTACTTGCGCACCAGCGCCTGCACCGCCCGCACGTCCTGGCTCACCGACTCGGCCCAGACCATCAGCTCGACGCCGTCGTAGCCGAGTTCGGCCGCATAGCGGAAGGCCGCCTCGGTGTTCTCCGGATACACCGAGGCGGTCGACAACCCGACCAGGATCTCTCGCGAAAGGACGCTCATGACGACGCGCGGCTCAGCCGGTGGGCAGCAGGAACAGAAGCGGACCGAACGTCACGAAGGCGCCCACGGCGAGAGCGATGAGCTGGCTCGTGATGTCGTCGGTGCGGCGCAGGATGCGCACCATCGCCACCAGGCCGACGATGACCAGCAGTGCGAGCGCGAACGCCACCCACGGCAACGCGTCCCACAACTGTTCGAAGCCCTTGAACAGCAGCGCACCCGCGATAATCGCGACGACGGCCTCGCCGATCAGCCGCGCCCACTGACCGATGGCGCCGCGCGACTCTCCGGTGTCGGACGGGGCCTCGTCCGGCTTCGCCGCGGACGGAGTTTCCGCCGCGGCGCCGTCGCCGCGGCGCCGGCGTGACCCCGCGGGCCGCTCCTCCGGCTTCTCCTCGTCCGGCTCGTGGGCGGCGACGGGGCCGCCGATAGTCTCGGTGTCGCCGTCGGCGATGTCGTCGCCGCTGCCCCGCAGATCGCTCGCCGGCCCGGACAGCAGCCTCGGCTCGGGGGCGTCGGCGGGCCGCACCGGCGCGCTCGCGGTCACCTCGACGTGGGCCCGCGCTCGTCGCGGCAGGACGGCCGGGCGGATGATCTCGGTCGGCGACTCGACCTTCACCGGCTGCACCCGCTCGGCGGCTGCCGCGTCCTCGCGCGTCCCGGGCGGCGACGGCGGGACCGGGGTCTTCGATTCGGGTGGCTCGGCCTTGGGGGCCTCGAGTGCGACGGGCTCCGCCGTCGGCTTCGCCGGCACGACGGGCGTCGGCTTCGCCGGCACCACGGGCTCTGCCTTCGCCGGCGTCACGGACTTCGCCGGCGTCACGGGCTCTGCCTTCGCCTTCGCCGGCGTCACGGGCTCTGCCGGCGTCACGGGCTCTGCCGGCGTCACGGGCTCTGCCTTCGGCGCCGCGGGCTGGGCCGACGCCGCCGGCTCGGCCTTCGGCGCCGCGGGCTCCGGAGCCTCGGTCGGCTCGGCCTCGGGAGGTGCCGTCGGCTCGGGCTCGGGAGGCCCCGTCGGCTCGGGCTCCGGAAGGCTGACGGGGATCTCCCCGGTCAGTTCCGCGACCGAGATCCCCCCGCTGACGCCGCGGCGGCGACGTCCGCCGGCGCGGGAATTCACCTTCTGGCCGTTCCGGGCCAGCAGCTCCGCGACGGAGATCTGCCCGGTGTCGGTGCTGTGACCGTCCGTCATTGCGAAACCACCATCAATTCGCCCCCCATCTCGGTGTCGAGCTTGCGGAGGATGAGCCCCTCTCGCAGGGCCCAGGGACAGATGTCGAGCGTCTCCACTCCCAGCGCACGCATGGCGGCCTCCGCGACCAGCGCACCGGCGACGATCTGCTGCGACCGGTCGGAGCTCACGCCCTCGAGCTCGGCACGGTCCGCGGCCGTCATGCGGGAGATGAACGCGATGAGCTGACGCAACCCGGCAGCGGTCAGGGTGCGCCGCACGCGCGGGCCCGCCGACGACGGGGCGGCACCGGTCAGCCGCGCCAGGGTGCGGAACGTCTTCGAGCTCCCGACGCACAGGTCGGGAACGCCGGCCGCCCGCAGCTCCTGGGCGGGCCGGACGAGCTCGGCGTCGAGCCAGTCCCGCAGCACCGCGACGCGCCGCTTGCCGGGCGGGTCCTCGCTCAGCCAGTCCCGGGTGAGGCGACCGGCGCCGAGCTGCAGCGAGAACGCGCAGTCCGGATCCTCGTCGCCGCCGAACGTCAGCTCGAGGGAGCCGCCGCCGATGTCGAGGCACAGGATGCGTCCCGCGCTCCAGCCGTACCAGCGCCGGACCGCCAGGAACGTCAGCCGGGCCTCGTCCACGCCGGAGAGCACCTCGAGCGCGACCCCGGTCTCGGCGCGGACGCGGCGGAGTACCGCTTCGGAGTTGTTGGCGTCGCGCACCGCGGAGGTCGCGAAGGCCATCAGCTCCTCGCACCCGGAGGTGCGGGCGATGCCCGCGAAGTCGGCGACCGTCTCGACCAGCCTGTCGGCGCCCTGCGGGGTGATGTCGCCGCGGTCGTCCGTGTTCTCGGACAGACGCAGGGTTGCCTTCGTCGAGCTCATGGGGGTGGGATGGCCACCGCGATGAGCGTCCACCACGAGCAGATGGACGGTGTTGCTTCCGACGTCGAGTACCCCTAGGCGCACATACATACGGTACTGGGTCTACCGTCGGGTCCTGTGACAGCAGGTATGCCCGGCGCCGCACACAAGCAGGACCCGGCCCCCGAAGTTCCCCTCGACTTCCCGCGCGAATGGGTCGAGTTCACCGACCCGGACAACAGCGAGCACGTCGTCGCCGCCGACCTGACGTGGCTGCTCTCCCGCTGGACCTGCGTGTTCGGCACGCCTGCGTGCCAGGGCATCATCGCCGACCGTCCGGACGACGGGTGCTGCTCCCACGGGGCGTTCCTGTCGGACGACGACGATCGCGCCAAGCTGGACGCTGCAGTGAGACATCTCACTCCCCAGGACTGGCAGTTCATGGAGAAGGGACTCGGCAAGAAGGGCTACCTCGAGGAGGACGACCTCGAGGACGAGCCGGCCCTGCGCACCCGCCGCTACAAGGGTGCCTGCATCTTCCTCAACCGGCCCGGTTTCGCCGGCGGCATCGGCTGCTCGCTGCACAAGATGGCGCTGCGGCGCGGCATCGAACCCCTCGAAGTGAAGCCGGACGTGTGCTGGCAGCTGCCGATCCGCCGGACCCAGGACTGGGTCGAGCGCCCCGACGGTACCGAGGTGCTGCGCACCGTCGTCACCGAGTACGACCGGCGCGGCTGGGGCGAGGGCGGCCACGACCTGGACTGGTACTGCTCCGGATCGCCGGACGCCCACGTGGGCGCCGCGCCGGTGTGGCAGTCGTACGCGCCGGAACTGCGCGAGCTGCTCGGCGAGGCCGCCTACGAGGAGCTCGCGCGGCTGTGCCGCCGCCGCGAGGGGCTGGGTCTGATCGCCGTGCACCCCGCGACGACGGCCGCCGCCGAGCGGACGCCGGAGCCCGTCCGCTACCCCTCGAGCTTGTAGCCGAGGCCGCGGACGGTGACCAGGTGCTGCGGTTTGGCGGGGTCGGCCTCGATCTTCGAACGCAGCCGCTTGACGTGCACGTCGAGGGTCTTGGTGTCGCCGACGTAGTCGGCACCCCATACCCGGTCGATGAGCTGGCCGCGTGTGAGCACCCGGCCGGAGTTGCGCAGGAGGTACTCGAGCAGGTCGAACTCCTTGAGGGGCAGGGTGACCGGCTGCCCGGCCACGTGCACGACGTGCCGGTCGACGTCCATCCGCACCGGCCCGGCCTCGAGGATCCCGTCGTCCTGTGCGGACTCGGCGTCGCTCTCCCCGCCGCGGCGCAGCACCGCACGGATGCGGGCGATGAGTTCACGCGCCGAGTAGGGCTTGGTGACGTAGTCGTCCGCTCCCAGCTCGAGGCCGACGACCTTGTCGATCTCGCTGTCGCGAGCGGTCACCATGATCACGGGCACGCCGGAGCGGCTGCGCAGTTGCTTGCACACGTCGGTGCCGCTCATGCCGGGCAGCATCAGGTCGAGCAGGACGATGTCCGCGCCGGCCCGGTCGAACTCCGCGAGCGCCGACGGTCCGTCGCCGACGACGGTGGTGTCGAAGCCCTCCTTGCGCAGCAGGAACGCGAGCGGATCCGCCAGCGATTCCTCGTCCTCCACGATCAGCACACGCGTCACTGCTGGTCCTCCGTACCTTCCGTTACCTGGTGCATCCGGCTCGCTTCCGTTTCTCGTCGTGGGTGTCGGCGTAATCGTCACCGCTCCGCCGTCAGCGCCGCCCCGCCCTCGCGGCGAGGGGAGCCGACCTGCGACTCGCGGGGGTCGGCCGAGTGGGCGGGGATGAGGAGCGTGAAGGTGGATCCGGTTCCGGGCTGGCTCCACAACCGGATCTCCCCGTTGTGGTTGGCGGCGACGTGCTTGACGATCGCCAGGCCGAGACCGGTGCCGCCGGTGGCGCGGGAACGGGCCTTGTCGACCCGGAAGAACCGTTCGAAGACGCGCTCCTGGTCCTCCTTCTCGATCCCGATGCCGCGGTCGGTCACCGCGATCGCCACCTTGCCCCCGCGCAGGGACCGGCTGACCGACACCGGCGAGCCCGGGGACGAGTAGGCGACCGCGTTCTCGATGAGATTGGCCAGGGCGGTGACGAGCAGCGTCTGATCGCCGAGGACCTCGAAGCCGCCGGGGGCGTCGGTGGTGACGGTGATCTGCGCGTTCTCGGCGGTCAGGCGGGTGCGGCGCAGCGCCTCCTCGACGATGTCGTCGACCTCGACCACCTCGAGGTTCGGGAGCTTCTCGGCCCCCTGCAGGCGCGAGAGCGCGATCAGTTCGGTCACCATGTTGCCGAGCCGGTAGGCCTCGCTCTGCAGCCGGGTTCCGAAGTGCCGCACGGATTCCGGGTCGTCGGCGGATTCGAGCAGGGCCTCCGCGAGCAAGGCCATCGCCCCCACCGGCGTCTTGAGTTCGTGGCTGACGTTGGCGACGAAGTCCCGGCGCGTGGCCTCCATCCGGACCTGCTCGGAGTCGTCGTAGGCGTAGAGCGCGACGAAGCGCGCGTCGTCGTCGAGCAGGCGCCGCGCGAGGCAGCGCACCGCGACGCGCTCGCGACCGCGCGGGCTCTTCGCGGTGAGGTCGAGCTCGACGGGCTCGCCGGTCTCGAGGACCCGGGTGGCGGCCGCCCAGGCCGAGTCCTCGACGAGCCGGTTGCGGACGAGGCCGAGTTCCTCGGCGCGCGGGTTGAACAGGATGACGTCGTGGAACCGGTCGACGACGGCGATGCCCGTGTCCGCGCCGTAGACGACGCGGTCGAGCACCTGCGCCATGGTCAGGTCGGCGTCCGTGCGGTCGGTGGCCCGGCCCCGGAGGAGCCGCATCAGCACGATCGCGAACACGGCACCGAGGACGGCGGCCCCGGCGAGCAGCACGGCCTGCGCAACAGTCACGTCTCGAATCGTACGTAGGCACGGCGGGACGGTGACAGCGGGCCGGGGCATTCCGCCGCACGTCACGCCGCATGTTCGCGCCATTTGCCGCGTGTTCACCGGCCGTTTCCCGGGGCCGCGGGACGGCTGCCCGCGGCCCCCGGGGACTACCGGCCGCCCTGGCCGGCGACGGCGGCGGCACCGGCCGCGGCCGCCTCCGGATCGAGGTACGTGCCGCCCGGGTTCAGCGGGCACAGGTTCTCGTCGAGGTCGTAGCGCAGCGGGATGCCGGTGGGGATGTTCAGCCCGGCGATCTCCTCGTCGGAGATCCCGTCGAGGTGCTTGACGAGGGCGCGCAGCGAGTTGCCGTGGGCCGTGATCAGGACGGTCCGGCCGGCCCGCAGGTCCTGGGAGATGGTCTCCTCCCAGTACGGGATCAGGCGCTCGACGACGTCCTTCAGGCACTCGGTGAGCGGCACCTCGTCGACGTCCGCGTACCGGACGTCGCTGTCCTGGCTGTACTTGCTGCCGGGCTCGATCGGGGGCGGCGGGGTGTCGTAGCTGCGGCGCCACAGCATGAACTGCTCCTCGCCGAACTCCGCCTTGATCTCCGCCTTGTTCTTGCCCTGCAGCGCACCGTAGTGCCGCTCGTTCAGGCGCCAGTCGCGCACGACCGGGATCCAGTGCCGATCCGCGGCGTCGAGCGCGTAGTTCGCGGTGCTGATCGCGCGGCGCAGCAGCGACGTGTACAGCACGTCCGGCAGGAGACCGTGCTCCGCGAGCAGCTCGCCGGCACGCTTGCCCTCGGCGATCCCCTTGTCGGTCAGGTGCACGTCCACCCACCCCGTGAAGAGGTTCATCGCGTTCCATTCGCTCTCGCCGTGGCGGAGCAACACAAGTGTTCCGTTGGTCATGGGCCAATCCTGGCACGCCCGGGCAGCGGTGCCACGTCCGCACTGTTCGGCGAATCCGCTACGCGGGTCGCACACATCGGATATATGTGACAACGGTTGTTTTCAGAACGACGTCCGGATCGGGGGATTCTCGTGTTCGACACCCGGCTTTCCCGCCGCACCTTCCTCACCGCCCTGGGCGCGCTCGCCGTCGCGCCCACGACCGCCCATGCGGCGCCGCGCTCGCCCGCGCTGCGCTCGGGGGGCTCGGGGGGCCGGCGCGTCGCCGTGCTCGGCGGCGGGATAGCGGGCCTGACGGCCGCCCACGAACTGAGCGAACGCGGCTTCGAGGTCACCGTCTTCGAACCGACCGCCCTCGGCGGCAAGGCCCGCAGCATCCCGTCGCCGGGCACCGGGACCGGCGGGCGCGGCGACCTGCCCGGCGAGCACGGCTTCCGCTTCTTCCCGGGCTTCTACCAGCACATCCCGGACACGATGCGGCGGATCCCGTTCCCGGGCAACCCGAACGGCGTGTTCGACAACCTCGTCGCCGGATCCGCCTTCCGCATGGCGATCCCCGGCGGGCCCGACCTGACCGCCCCCGCGTCGATCGCGCCGTTGCGCCCCGACGTCCTCGACCCCGTCTCGCTGCAGGAGTCCCTGGCCGCCGCCTTCTCCCTCGGCGGCGCGATCCCCCCGCACGAACTGGCCGTCTTCACCCGCACGCTGGTGATGTTCCTGACCAGCAGCCTCGAACGCCGCAACGGCCAGTGGGAGCACCAGACGTGGTCGCAGACACTCGAGGCCGACGGCAAGTCGGCGTCCTACCGCAACATCCTCGTCTCGGCGCTGACCCGTCAACTGGTGGCCGCCCGGCCCACCGTCGCGTCCACCCGCACCATCGGCATCATGGGCCAGGCGTTCGTGTGGAACGCGATGGGCACCGTCCCCGCATACGGTCACCTGGACCGGCTCCTCGCCGCACCCACCAACGAGGCCTGGATCGACCCGTGGGCGGCGCACCTGCGCGCCCTGGGCGTGCGATTCGAAATGGGCTGGGCGGCCGAAGCTCTCGACATCTCCTCGGGCTCGATCACTGGGGCACGGCTGGTGGACGGCAGCGGCACCCGCGCCGTCGCCGAGGCCGACTGGTACGTCGCGGCGATGCCCGTGGAGCGGGCTGTGCCACTGTGGTCACCGCAGATCCTCGCCGCGGACCCGCGGCTCGAGGCCATGCGGAACCTGCAGACGGACTGGATGGTGGGCATCCAGTACTTCCTGCGCCGGCCCACCCCGATCGCCGCCGGGCACGTCGCGTACCTCGGCTCGCCGTGGGCCCTGACCTCCATCAGCCAGGGCCAGTTCTGGGGCGGGGACTTCGCCGCCCGCTACGGCGACGGCAATGCCCACGACTGCCTGTCGGTGGACATCTCCGACTGGGACACCCCCGGCATCCTCCACGGGAAGACCGCGAAGGAGTGCACCGCCGAGGAGATCGCCCGGGAGACCTGGGCTCAGATGTCGGCCTGCCTCGACGACACCGGCACGGGTGTGCTCGACGAGAACGACGTCGTCTCGTGGTTCCTCGATCCCGGCGTGCGGTGGGATGCCGACCGGGCCCGCAACACCAACGACACTCCCCTGCTCGTCAACACCGTCGGCTCCCTGTCCGACCGTCCGGACGCGCGCACCGCGATCCCGAACCTCTTCCTCGCCGGCGACTACGTCCGCACCGACATCGATCTCGCGACCATGGAATCGGCCGGCGAATCGGCGCGGGCGGCCGTCGCCGCGCTGCTCGAGGCCGCCGACTCGCCCGCCGCACCGCCGGCGCTGTACCGACTGCACGAGCCGCCCGAGCTCGACCCGATGCGGCGGATCGACGCCGACCGTTACCGCGCCGGGCTGCCGCACATTCTCGACGTGTGATGTCGGGCGCGCGTCCCGGCGCCGAAAGGGCCCGGAACGTGGTCCCGTCGGCGCGGAAGCAGGATGCGGCGAACGGGCACCCGCCGGAGCCGGATTCGGACATACTTCCCCCGGACGCGACGAAAGGGTATGCCCGATGAGCGAGACCTCGGTCCTGGTGGTCGGCGCCGGTCCGGTCGGACTGACCGCCGCGCTGGAACTGCGCCGGCGCGGCGTCGACGTCGTGATCGTCGATCGGCTGCCGGAACCGCCGCAGTACGCCAAGGCGGTCGGCATCCAGCCGCGCACCCTGGAGGTGTGGGACGCGATGGGCGTGGTCCGGCCGTCGCTCGACGTGTCCGCGCCGATGCACGGGCAGCTCGTGTACGTGGACGGGCACGAGGTGATGCGCCTCGAACTCGCACTGCCCGAGGACGTGCCGTACCGATTCGTCTGCATCCCCCAGTACGCCACCGAACGGGTGCTGACGCAGGCCCTGGCCGAGCACGGCACCGTCGTGCGCCGCGGCGTCGAACTCACCGGCTTCGACCGGACCGCGGACGGCGTGGTCGCCGCCCTGCGCGACGGCGACGACACGACCCGGCTCGCGGCCCGCTACCTGGTCGGCTGCGACGGCGCGCACAGCGCCGTGCGCAAGGGCCTCGGGGTGTCCTTCGACGGCGACGCGTTCCCGGAGGAGTACATGCTCGCCGACGTCGAGCTGAACTGGTCGATGCCGGCCGGCTACGGCATCCGCGCGTCGGCTCGGACCGACGGCACGACGACGGACATGATGGTGTGCATCCCGCTGCCCGGCGACGGCCGCTACCGGCTGTCGACGTTCGTCGCGCCGGACCTGGCGACGTCCGCGCCCGGCGTCGGTACCGTCGCGCACGGACTCGAGGGCGGGCGCCGGCCCACCCTCGGTCACATCCAGGCGGTGCTCGACCGGCTGGCGCCGGAACCGACGCGGGCGAGTGCCCTGCGCTGGTCGTCGGTGTTCCGGATCAGTCACCGCCTCGCCGGGAACTACGGTGCGGGCCGGGTGTTCCTGGCCGGGGACGCCGCGCACATCCATCCGCCCACCGGGGCGCAGGGCATGAACACCGGCATCCAGGACGCCTACAACCTCGGCTGGAAGCTCGCGCTGGCGGTGCAGGGCCGCGCCGCCGACGGCCTGCTCGACAGCTACGACGCCGAGCGCCGCCCCATCGGGGAGGAGGTGGTGGGCCGCACCGTGCGGCACGCCCGGCAGGGCCTCGGGGCCGGCGAGACGGACGCGGCGACCGCGATCGCGCGTGAGGCCCAGTTGCTGCTCGGCTATCCCGGCAGCCCGCTCGTGGGCGGCGACGTGCCGGACGGCGGCGGTCCGGCTCCGGGTGATCGCGCCCCGGATGCGACGGGACTGCGCCAGGACGCCGTCGCGTCGCCGCTCCGGCTGCACGAGCTGCTGCGCCACCCCGGCCACACGGTCCTGCTGTGGGCGCCGACGGTGCAGGCGCTGGCGTCCCAGCGGGAGCTGGCCGAGCGGGCGACGGACCGCTTCGGCGACGCGCTGCGGGCGTATGTGCTCGTGGCGGGACCCGCCGGAACGCCGGCCGACGGCAGGGTGCTGCGCGACGACGCGGGCCGCGCCGCGCAGGCGTACGGGTTCGACGCTGCCGCCGCGGCCGTGGTGGTGCGGCCGGACGGCTACGTCGGGTTCCGGGTGCAGGATCCGACGATCGAGGCGCTGGCGGCGCATCTCGGCCGGATCCTGCGGCCCGGACGGTAACCGGCTACGCCGTCGGCGTGCGCAGGTCCTTGCGCAGGATCTTGCCCGCGGCGGACTTCGGGACGATGTCGATGAACTGCACCCGGCGCACCTTCTTGTGCGGCGAGACGCGCTCGGCGACGAACTCGATGACCTCGTCCTCGGTCAGCTCCGCGTTCGGCTGGCGCACGACGAAGGCCTTCGGCACCTCCTCGCCCTCGTCGTCGAGCACGCCCACGACCGCGGCGTCGGCGATCTGCGGGTGCGTCAGCAGCAGCGCCTCGAGCTCGGCCGGCGGCACCTGGTAGCCCTTGTACTTGATCAGTTCCTTGAGCCGGTCGACGATCGTGATGTTGCCGGCCGCGTCCACCGTGGCGATGTCGCCGGTGTGCAGGAACCCGTCGGCGTCGAGGGTCTCCGCGGTGGCCTGCGGGTTGCCGAGGTAGCCGACCATCACGTTCGGGCCCTTGCACCACAGCTCACCCGGCTCGGAGACGCCCTCGCCGGTCGGGTACGCGACCTCCTCGAGCGTGCCCGGGTCGACCAGCTTGCACTCCATGTTGGCGATCGTCGGGCCGACCGAGTCGAGCGGCACGTCGTCGCCGTCGAAGGGGATGGCGTGGCTGACCGGGCTCATCTCCGACATGCCGTAGCCCTGGCGGATCTTGCAGCCGAGCCGCGCGGAGACCGCGCCGCCGAGTTCCTTGTCCAGGGGCGCGGCACCCGAGAACACGGTGTGCACGCTGGACAGGTCGAACTGGTCGACGAGGGGGTGCTTGGCGAGGGCCACCGCGACGGGCGGCGCGATGAACACGTACGTGCACTTCTGTTCGGCGACGATCCGCAGGAACTCCGGGAGGTCGAACTTCGGCATCGTCACCAGCGACGCCCGGTTGTACAGGGCGGCGTTGAGCAGCACGGTCATGCCGTAGATGTGGAAGAACGGCAGCACGGCGAGGACCTTGTCGTCGGCGCCGATGCCCATGCGCGGGTTGATCTGGCACACGTTGGCGACCAGATTGGTGTGCGTGAGCATCACGCCCTTCGGGCGGCCCGTGGTGCCCGACGAGTACGGCAGCACCGCCAGATGGGTGGCCGGATCGAACGACACCTCGGGGGCGGGCGCGTTCTCGGCGAGCAGGTCGCGCAGGGACGGGTGCCCCTCGGCGCCGTCGAGCACGACGAGGCGGTCGTCGGCGATGCCGACCTTCGCCGCGGCCTCCTTCGCGTGCGGCAGCAGCGGGGAGACGGTGAACAGGACCGTCGCCTTGGAATCCGCGAGCTGCTTGGCGATGTCCTCGGCGGTGTAGAGGGCATTGATCGTGGTGGCGGTCGCGCCCGCCCGCAGGATGCCGTGGAAGACGGACGCGAAGGCGGGCACGTTCGGCGACAGCAAGCCGACGACGTCGCCGACCCCCACACCGCGCGCCGCGAGGGCCCCGGCGATCGCGTCGATCTGCCCGATCAGGGTGCGGTAGTCGGTGACGGCCCCGGACGCGCCCTCGATCAGCGCCGGGCGACCGAGGTCCGCCTCCGCGATCGAACCGAACAGGAAGTCGTAGACACTCAGTGCCGGGATTTCGACGTCGGGAAACGGGCTGCGAAAGCTCATGGGTTCTCCTCGGGAGCAGGACTCTGTGGCACGCCGTGCCAGACGTGCCGGGAGTACGGTACCTGACCGCTGTGAAGGCAGTCACACGCACGCCGGACATTACCGCGTCGGGGCCCGTCGCGTGCCGGGTCGCGCGCCCGGCACCCAGCCGATCGGGCAGTGTCGGCGCCCGCCCCGGCGCTCTAGGCTCGGCCGGATGACGGACGTCGTGCATTCGCTGGACCCGTTCTCCGGCTGCGCCCCCTCGCCGGCGACGGTCTCGACGGACTGGGACGAGATCCGGGCGTGGTCGGACCAGGTGTACATGCCCTATCGCGTACGGCCGAGCGGTCGCCTGCTGCGCCCGCGATCGAGCATGTTCTCCGCCGCGATCGGCGACATCGTGCTCACCCGTTTCCGGTACGGGATCCCGGTGACCGTCGACCAGCTCTCGGCCGAGGCCGGCAACATCCTGGTGCTGACGACGGTCCGCGGTCACGCCCGGCACCGCGTCGCAGCGGGCGAGGTGGAGATCGGCTCCGGCGCCACCTTCGTGGCCGATTGCAGCCGGATCGAGCATCGCGTCGACTTCGACGACGAGCATCTCCAGCTCAACCTGACGGTGCCGCACCGGCTCGTCGCCGACCTCGCCGACCGCTGGTTCGGCGTCGTTCCCGACGACCGTCTGTGGCAGCACAAGTGCGTCGTCGGGGCCGGATCGTCGGGCTGGAACGCGCTGCTCGCGTATGCGGTCCGCGCGATCCGCGCCGATCCGCTGCGCATCGCGCAGGGCCCGCCGGGCGCTCACCTGCAGGAGCTGCTCCTCGGTCACCTCGTCACCGAATGGGCCGCCGCCGCGGGCGTCGCGCTCGACTCCGGCCGGCAGCCGGCCGCGCCGGCGTACGTCCGCCGCGCGGAACAGTACATCCGCGAGCACGCCGCGGATCTGCCCACGGTCTCCGAGATCGCCGCCGCCGTGGGCGTCAGCGTGCGCGCACTGTCGGGCGCGTTCCGCCGCCATCTGGACACGACGCCGAACCGGTACCTGAGCGACGTGCGATTGCAGCACATCCGCGACGAACTCGCCGCGGCGTCGGCCGACTGCACCGTCTCCGCGATCGCGGCCCGCTGGGGCTACGTCAACATGGGCGTCTTCGCCGCCGCCTACCGTCGCCGATTCGGCGAGAACCCGTCGCGGACCCTCGCCCGGGCCCTCGGACGGTGAGTGCCGAAATCCGACAGCGCGTGCCGATCGGAGGTGGCCCACGTCACATCTCGGTCCGTAGCGTCCGCATCCGACGCCGGTGAGCCCACCGGCGGCGGACCCGCGCACAGGAGGAACCGTGACAGACGATTTCGCGAGCACCATGGATGCAGCCCTACGGGAACTCACCCACAACCCGGGGGGCCTGCCGGGCGTGGTGGCCATGCTCACCGACCGGGACGGCGTGGTGTATTCCGGGGTGGCCGGGGAACGGGCGGCCGGGTCCGGCACGGCCATGACCGCCGATACCGTGTTCGCCGGCTTCTCCACGACGAAGGCGGTCACCGGCACAGCGGCACTCCAGTGCGTCGAGGAGGGCCTGCTCGACCTCGACGCCCCCGCCGCCCGGTATGTTCCGGAGATCGGGGAACTCCAGGTTCTCGAGGGCTTCGGAACGGACGGCGAGCCCCTGCTGCGCGCGCCGAAACGGGACATCACCACCCGCATGCTGCTGCTCCACACGGCCGGTCTCGGGTACGACTTCTTCGACGAGAGCTACCGGCGTCTCGCCGAGGAGCACGGTCAGCCCAGTGTCATCACGGCGTCGAAGGCCGCACTGCGGACCCCGCTGCTGTTCGATCCGGGCGAGCGGTGGATGTACGGCTCGAACCTCGACTGGTGCGGTCTGGTGGTCGAGGCCGTGCGGGGCCGGCGCCTCGGGGAGGTGATGCGCGAACGGATCTTCGACCCCCTCGGGATGGCGGACACGGCGTTCACCCTCACCGGCGACATGCGCGACCGGCTCGCCGTGGTCCACCAGCGCGGCGGGGACGGGGCCGTCGTACCGATGCCCGAGATGGTGCTCCCCCAGGATCCGGAGGTCCACATGGGAGGCCATGGTCTGTACACGACCGTCCCGGACTATCTGAGGTTCCTCCGGATGTGGCTGCGCGACGGGGAGGCGCCCGGCGGCCGGGTGCTGGCGGCCGGAACGGTCGCCGACGCGGTGCGCGGCGGCTTGGAGGGGCAGCAGATCACCGCCCTGCCCGGCGTGATCCCCGCGCTGTCGAACGATGCGGAGTTCTTCCCCGGGCTGCCCAAGAACTGGGCCTACACGTTCATGGTCAACGAGGAGCCGGCGCCGACGGGTCGGCCCGCCGGGGCGCTCGGCTGGGCCGGCCTGGCGAACCTGTACTACTGGATCGACCGCGAGAACGGCCTCGCCGGTTTCTGGGCCACCCAGATCCTGCCCTTCGCCGACGCCGTCTCGTTCGGGGGATACCTCGACTTCGAAGCCGCCGCCTACCGCCGGTGGGCCGCGTCGCGGCGGACCCGGTGAGAACGCGACGAACCCCGCGTGCGGTGCACGCGGGGTTCGTTCGGCTGCTACGGGCGCAAGCCCGGCGGCATCAGGGGTGTGGGGATCAGAGGTACTGACCGCACACCGGCCACGCGCCGCGTCCCTGGCCGTCCAGGACGTTCTCGGCGATGGCGATCTGCTGCTCCCGGGTCGCCTGGTCGGCGGTGGGGGCGTACTGCTGGCCGCCGTAGGCGTTCCAGGTGCTCGGCGAGAACTGCAGGCCGCCGTGGTAGCCGTTGCCGTTGTTGATCGCCCAGTTTCCGCTGCTCTCGCACTGCGCGACGGCGTCCCAGTTGCCGGAGGCGGCGTTGGCGGTGCCGGTGCCGAGGGCGAACGGGGTGACGGCCAGGGCCGCGGTGGCGGCGACGGTGCCGAGGGCGCGCTTGAAGGTGAAGTTAGCCATGATGCGGTTGAATTCCTCTCGCGTCTGCTGGCGAGGCACTGCGGCGGCCGACGATGTCGATCCCGCTGCCCGGATTCGGAGCTGTGCCTCGTCCCTGCCCCTCGATCAGGTATCGAGTTCCGGTCCCGCGGGGCAGAGTCAGCGGCGACGGGCCGGTGTTGCTTGCCCGGTGGTATCGGGCTGATTACGACGCTAGAGACTCATCACGGATCGGTCACGCGCTGTTTTCCGGCACGCCCGTCTCACATTCCAAGATCGGTCGGCAGCGTTTCCCCAGGTGATGTCCGAGTTATCGCCGTTACGAAACCGTGTAGTTACACGGCCGTTATGTGACCATGCTCACAGTAATATTGTGGCTCGGGTCACCGATATCGCGCCGTTACGGCTGCGCGTCCTCCACCACGAAGGGCCGGCCGTCCTCGATCAGGTGCCGGAAGGGCTCGAGGTTGCGGAGCGACTCGCCCCGCGAGACCCGCCACTCCCACTCCCGCTTGATGGAGGTGAGGAATCCGAGCCCGAGAATGACGTTGAAATCGTGGTCGGCGGCCTCGAGCACCTGGCCGAGCACCGTGTCCAGTTCGTCCGGAGTGACCGATGCCTCCGACATCCGGCCGACGAGGTAGATGTCCCCGATCTTGTCGAGGGTGTACGCGACCCCGTACAGCCGCCGATTGCGGCGGAGCAGGTACCGGTAGACCCCTTCGAAGTTCTCGTCGGGCTTGCGGCACACGAACGCCTCGAGCCGCAGGCCGTGGTTGCCGGGACTGAGCAGCGTCGTCGTCTTGAGCTTGTTCTCCCCTGGCAGGTCGACGACGAAGTGCCCCCCCTCCTTGCGGGAGAACTCGAGGCCGCGATCGCGCAACGTCGCCTCGATCGTCTCGCTCAGTCGCTCGCTCACGCTCGTACCCCCGTCGTCCGCCGGATCTTCCACACTCCGCGTTGCCGGCGCAGCGGGAACTCGCCGGTCCCGAGGGAACGGTTCCGCAGCGCACCGGCCTTACGGTAACTGGCGAGCAGACCCTCCGCGGTGTGCTCCCAGGAGAAGTTCTCCGCGTGCAGGGGCGCGGCCGCCGCGAGCGCAGCCCGCCGTCCCGGGTCCGTGACCAGCGCGCGCAGCGCGGCGGCCCAGTCGTCGGTGCGATGGCCGTCGACGAGCAGCCCGGTCTCGCCGTCGCGCACCGCGACGCCGAGGCCACCGACGTTCGCGGCCAGCACGGGGGTCCCGCAGGCCTGCGCCTCGATCGCCACCAGGCCGAACGACTCGGAGTAGCTCGGCACCGCCACCACGTCCGAGGCGCGGTAGACCTGTACCAGCCGCTCGGGCGGCTGCGGGGGCAGGAACGTCACCCGGGCGGCGATTCCGAGCTCGGCGGCCAGTTCGATCAGCGAGTGCGGCCGCTCGAGTCCCGTGCCGGAGGGCCCGCCGACCACCAGCACGCGCAGGGGCACCTCCGGGTCGGCGGACATCGCCGCCGCAGCGGCCCGCAGCAGCACGTCCGGGGCCTTGAGCGGCTGGATGCGCCCGACGAAGGTCACGATCGTCTCGCGGGGGTCGAGGCCGAGGCCCGCCCGGGCTGCCGCGCGGTCCCCCGGCCGGTAGCGGGACAGGTCCGCGCCCGGCGCCACCACGTCCACCCGCGACGGGTCGGCGCCGTAGCTGCGTTCGAGCTGCGCCGCCTCGTCGACCGTGTTGGCGACGAGGCGGTCGGACTCGGCGACCACCTGCTGCTCGCCGATCTGCCGGGCCGCCGGCTCGGGCACGTCACCGTCGGCGAGCGAGGCGTTCTTCACGGCGGCGAGCGTGTGCGCGGTGTGCACCAGCGGGACTCCCCACCGGTCGCGGGCGAGCCAGCCCACCTGGCCGGACAGCCAGTAGTGCGAGTGCACGAGGTCGTAGTAGCCCTGCGGGTGACGCGCCTCCTCCCGCAGCACCCCGGCCGCGAACGCGCACAACTGCGTGGGCAGGTCGTGCTTGTCGAGCCCCTCGTACGGACCGGCCGCGACGTTGCGCACGAGCACGCCGGGTGCCGCCTCCTGCACCACGGGGTCGGCCGACGACGTCGCCCGGGTGAAGATCTCCACCTCGACCCCGCGGCGCGCGAGCTGCACGGCGGTCTGCAGAACGTAGACGTTCATCCCGCCGGCGTCCCCGGTGCCGGGCTGCGCGAGCGGCGAGGTGTGGACCGACAGGACGGCCACGCGGCGGGGACGGCTGTTCGACTTCGACGTCACTTCTCCATACTGCCCTGCCGCGCATCCCCGCCCGGCTCCGCCCTCCCCTGCGCTCCGACGTGCTGCGACTGCTCGGCGCGGCACCCCGGCCGTTCAGGAATGCTCGCCGGCCTCGAAACCCGCGACGGCCCGGCGCACCGCCGCGTGGAAGGGGCTCCACAGGAACCACGTACCGAACTCGCGCACCAGCGCGGACGGCCCGTGCACCTGCACGCTGCCGTCGCCGGTCGCCTCGGCGAGGGTCCGGGTGCCGGCGAAAACGCGCATCAGGGCCACCGGTTCCCCGGTCACGTACAGGTCGACGTCGAACCCCGGCGGCTTGCGGCACACCGACGGCTCGCCCCGGTCCAGGACGATCCACAGGCGGATCGGGGCGGGACCGGTGTAGTCGAACTCGATCACCACCCGCCGCTGCGGCACCCGGTCGCGGTCCACCCGGCGGTGCATCCACCACGTCAGCGTCACGGGGTCGACCTCGGCGGGGAGCGGTTCGGCGAACAACCACTTCACCGCCCACTCGCCGATCGCGACGAGGATCGGCGCGAGTTCGCGGCCGGCGGGCGTGAGGCGGTACTCGCAGCCCCGGGCCTGCGGGACCCGCTCCAGCACGCCCTTGCGCTCGAGGTGCCGCAGCCGCGTGGCCAGCAGGGTGCGGGAGATGCCGGGGAGGCCGCGCTCGATCTCGTTGAAACGGGTGCTGCCGTAGACCATTTCGCGCAGGATCAAGGGGGTCCACCGGTCGGCGAGCACTTCGCTGCCGATCGAGACCGGACAGTACTGCCCGTACTCGCGCACATCTCCAGAGTAGGTCCAGAACGTGCACTGGGCGGCATCGATCTGCGCTCCTACCGTCGAGACATGACCACCGTAGACATCACCCAGCACCCCCGCTCCCGCTCCCGCGAGGAACTCGCCGCCCGCGCCGATGAACTGGGTCGGCGGATCGCCCCGTACGCCCGCGCCCACGACCGCGACGGCACGTTCGTCGCCGAGGCCTACGAGATCCTGCGCTCCGAGGGCCGCCTCGCGCTCGCCGTCCCGCGTGAGCTCGGCGGGGACGACGCGACCGTGCGCGACGTCGCCACCGTGCAGCGCACCCTGGCGCACCACTGTGCGGCCACCGCCCTCGCCTCGTCCATGCACCACCACGTCGTGCTCGCCGCCGCGTGGCGGTACCGGCACGGCGCGCCCGGCGCGGACCGGATGCTGCGCCGCGTCGCCGAGGAGGGACTCGTGCTCGTCTCCACCGGCGGCGCCGACCAGACCCGGCCGCGCGGGACCGCCCGGAAGGTGCCCGGTGGCTACCGCGTCGACGGCCGCAAGGTGTTCTGCAGCCAGGCCCCGGTCGGCGACGTGCTCGCCACCATGTTCCCGTTCGACGACCCCGACGAGGGCCGCATCGTGCTCAACATGATGGTCCCGATGAACGCCGACGGGGTGCGCGTCCTCGACACCTGGGACTCGCTCGGCATGCGCGGGACCGGCAGCCACGACGTCGAACTGACCGACGTGTTCGTCCCGGACGCGGCCGTGGTCGCCCGCCGCCCGTACGGGGTGATCGACCCGCCGTTCCAGCTGGTGCTCAGCGTCGCCATGCCCGTCGTCGCGGCCGTGTACCTCGGCGTTGCCGAGGCGGCGCACGCGACCGCGACCGCGCTCGTCGCCGGGACGCCGCGGGCCGGCGACCCCATCGTGCGACGCCAGCTCGGGGTCGCGGCCACGCGCCTGCAGGTCGCCTCGTGGGCCCTCGACGGTGCCCTCGACGTCGTCGGCGGCGACCCGGTGCCGTCGATGACCACGGTCGCCGCGGTGATGACCGCCAAGGCCGAGATCGCGCGGGCCGCGATCGAGGTGTGCGACCTGGCGCTCGACGTCGCCGGGGGCCGCGGCTTCTACCGGTCGAGCCCGCTCGAGCAGTGCTACCGCGACGTGCGCGGGGTCAAGTTCCACCCGCTCACGCCGGAGGAGACGCTGCTGCTCGCCGGGGCGCAGGCGATCGAGTCGGCGGCGGCTACAGCGATCCCGCGAAGCGCGTGACCTCGGCGGCGAACCGCTGCGGGTCCTCGACGAACGGGCCGTGGTCGGTGCCCTCCCAGTACGAGGTCGTCGCGTTCGGCAGCAGCGACGCCGCGTGCTCGGCGGCCGAGACGTCGACAACCGAGTCGGCGGTGCCGTGCAGGACGAGCACGGGCGTGTCGAGGCCCCGCAGCAGCTCGTCGTTGCTCACCGTCCGCGCGAACATCGCCGCCCGCACGCGGGGCGGGGTGCACAGGCTGGTGCCGAACAGCGCCTGCGCCGCGACGCCCGTGCCCTCCCCGGCACCGGTGAGGGCCGTGCCGAAGGCGCCCAGTGCGCGGATCGCCGTCGCGGCGTCCTCGGACATCGCGTCGGGGACGGCCGCGCGCATGGCCGCCCCGACCTTGCCGCCCTTCTCGCCCCGCCCGATGCTCGTGATCGCGCCGACCAGCACGATCCCGGCGACGCGGTCGGTGCCGTGCGTCGCGAGGTAGTCGCAGATCACCAGGCCGCCGTAGGACCAGCCGAGCAGCACCGCGCCGTGGGCGCCTTCGGCGTCGAGCACGGCCTGCACGTCCGCGGCCCACAGCTTCGACTCGTCGTATCCGGTCTCCGGGGCCCCGGAGTACCCGTGTCCGCGCAGGTCGACGGCGATCACCCGGTGGGCGCGGGCCAGCTCGTCGAGTACGGCCTCGCCCCAGCACCGCGACGACTGGGCCCACCCGTGCAGCAGGACCAGCGGGCGGTGGGCGGGATCGCCGGTGACGCGGTAGACGATGGGGGTGCCGTCGGAGCTCTCGACCTCGCGGATTGTCATGCGGGTCACCCTAGCCGGGCGAGCCGGGCCACTCCCACCGCGCACGCGCACCCGACGAGCGCGGCCACCACCGCGACCCCGATGCCCGCGCTCGGCCCGGACCGGTCGATGACCTGACCGACGACGGCGGAGCCGACCGCGACACCGACCCCGAGTCCCGTGACCGTCCAGGTGATGCCCTCGGTGAGCCGGCCCGGTGGCACGATCCGCTCGGTCAGGGAGGTCGCGACGATCATGGTGGGGGCGACGGCCACCCCGGCCGACAGGTAGAGCACCGCGAGGGCCGGCACCGTGTCGGCGAGCAGCAGCGGCCACAGCAGGACCGCCACGGCCGCCGTCGCGCCGAGCAGCTGCCGCGTCAGCGGCGCCCGCAGCCGCACCGTCCCGAAGACGAGGCCGCCGAGCGCGGACCCGGTCGCGAACATCGCCAGCACCACGGTCGCGGCGCCGGGCACGCCCCGCTCGGCGGTGAAGGCGACCCCGACCACGTCGACGACGCCGAAAATCGTCCCCATCGCCGTCATGGCGACCACCAGCACGACGAGCCCCGGGATCCGCAGCACGCTCACGCCGGGCACCCCCGCGACGACGGGTCGCGCGGGCGGTTCGGTGCCGCGCTGCGCGGCGAGCGCGACGGTGCCGATCACCAGCAGCACCGCCCCGAGCAACGCGCCCGCCTCCGGGAACGCGGCGACGCTCAGCCCCACCGACAGCACCGGCCCGACGATGAAGCACAGCTCGTCGATCACCGCCTCGAGCGCGAACGCGGTACGCAACCCGTCGGTGCCGCGGAACAGCTCGGTCCACCGCGCGCGGACCATGGCGCCGATCGTCGGCATCAGTCCCGCCGGGACCGCGCACGCGAACAGCAGCGCCTCGGGCACCTCCCATCGCACCCCCGCCAGCATCGCGGCCGTCGCGGCCGCGCTGATCGTCGCGGCGACCGGCAGGACCCGGGACTGCCCGTGCCGGTCCGCGGCCCGCGAGACCAGCGGGGTGAGGGCCGCGTACGACAGCGCGAACACCGCGGCCAGGGCGCCACCGAGGCCGTAATTGCCGCGCAGCTGCGAGAACATCGTCACGATGCCGATGCCGACCATCGCGATCGGCAGCCGCGCGACGAACCCCGCCAGGCAGAAGGCGGCGGCGCCCGGCGCGGTGAACAGTGCACGGTAGGAGCGCATTCGTGCCAGCATGCAGTACGTGAGCGTGCTGGTGTGTTTCCATGCCCATCCCGACGACGAGGTGTTCACCACCGGCGGGGTGATGCGCCTCGCCGCGGACGCGGGGCATCGGGTCGTGCTGGTCGTGGCGACGGACGGCGCCGCGGGCGAGGTCCCCGACGGGCTGCTCGGTCCCGGCGAGTCCCTGGTGCAGCGCCGCCGCGCCGAGCTCGAGGCGTCGGCGCAGGCGCTGGGGGTCGCCCGCCTGGTGCCGCTGGGCTACGCCGATTCGGGCATGGCCGGGGCGCCGCAGAACTCGGACCCGGCCGCGTTCTGCAACGTCGACGTGGACTCGGCCGCGGCCCGGCTCGCGGCCGTGCTCGCGGAGGAGAGCGCCGACGTCGTCACCATCTACGACCCCAACGGCGGGTACGGGCACCCCGACCACGTGCAGGTGCACCGCGTCGGCGCCCGGGCCCAGGAGCTGACCGCGCACCCGTCGGTGTACGAGGCGGCGATGAACCGGGACCACATCCGTCGCCTGCTCGCCGCCAACCCGGAGGTGAACCCGGACGCGTCGCCCCCGGACCTGGACACGTTCGGCCTGCCGGAGGCCGAGATCACCACCACGATCGACGTGGCCGCGACGATCCCCGCGAAACGGGCGGCGATGCTCGCGCACGCCTCGCAGGTCGGCGACTTCGGGCCGATGCTGGCGATGACGCCGGAACAGCTCGCGAGCGCCTTCGGCCTCGAATGGTTCCGCCGGCGCGGCGCGGACCCGACGCTGCGGGAACACGCCCTGCCCCTGTGACCGACCCGACCGTAGAGGAGCGCGAATGGGCCACCACATCGAGCTGAGCCGTTTCGTCGACGCACCACCGGACCGGGTGTGGCGGGTGCTGACCTCCGTCGACTCGGCCCCGCAGATACTGAGCGGGGTGCAGAGTGTCGAACGGCTCGCGGGCGTCGGCTACGAAGTCGGCACCCGCTGGCGCGAGACGCGCACGATGTTCGGCAGGGCCGCGACCGAGGAGATGACCGTGACGGTCGTGGAGCCGGGGCGGCACACGGCCGTCGAGGCCGAATCCGGCGGTGTGCGCTACCGCACCGAGTTCGACGTGACCCCCGAGCGGGCCGGCACGACGCTGGCCGTGCGGTTCTCGGCGGACGCCGGCCGGCCGGGACGGCTCCGGCGGGCGCTGACGGCGCTCGTCGCTCCCCTGGCCCTGCGGGTGACGCGCAAGGCGCTGCACCAGGACCTCGACGACATCGCGGCCGCGGCCCGGGCCGGGATCTGAGCGCCGTGTCGCTGTACTCGCGCTACCGCGCCACGGGCGCCGACCTGTCCTTCGGCGATCCGCTGGCGGCGCACGACGTCGCGATGGAGGGGTACTTCTGGCGGTTCACCCAGCCCGGGACCGGACGGGTGGTGATCGCGCTGTGCGGCGTCAACCGGGCCGCCGACGGGTCGTGGGCGACCCTCGGCCTGGCGGCGCACCCGGGCGGATTCCTGCGTACGACGGCACATCCGGAGGGGTTCGCCGACCCGCGGCGGCTCGGCGCGTCGGCGGGCACGGCGTTCCGCGGGGAACCCGACCGGCTGCGCGTGGACCTCGGCGACGACGCACGCCTCGAGGTGCGGGTGACGGCGCCCCGGCCGTGGCCCCGCCGCCGGTTCGGCGGATCCAGCGTCTTCCACGCAATCCCCGCACTCAACCAGTACTGGCACCCGTGGCTGCTCGACGGGCGGGCCGAGGGCGAGGCCGTGCTCGGCGGCGAGACGTGGAACCTGGACGGCGCCCAGGTCTACGCGGAGAAGAACTGGGGTAAGGGCGGTTTCCCGGAGTCGTGGTGGTGGGGGCAGGCGCACGGGTTCGCGGACTCCGCCGCGTGCGTCGCCTTCGCCGGTGGGCAGGTCCACCTCGGTCCCCTGCGGACCGAGGTGACGGCCGTGGTGGTCGCCCTGCCGGACGGACCCGTGATCCGGCTCGGCAACCCGGTGGTCTCCCCGGTGCGGGCCCACGTCACCGACGAGCGGTGGTCGCTGTTCGGGCGCGGGCCGCGGTGGACCGTCGAAATCGAAGGGACCGCCCCGCTGGGCGACGCACACGTGCTGCCGGTCCCGCTGCCGCTCGAACGCCGCAACGTGCCCGGCTCCCTCGAGCACCTCGCGGGCTCGCTGAGCGTGACCGTCCGCGACCGCGGCACGCTGGTGTGGGCGGACGAGTCCCCCCTCGCGGCGCTCGAGCACGGCGGCCTGGCCCGCGCGCGGGCCGAACTGGACCGGCGGGGTGTGCCGGCGGACGCGACGGACGGCCCGCCACTGCACTGCGGCTGACCGGCGGCCCCGCATCCGCACACTTCCCGGTCAGATGAGCGTGAAATCGTATGTGCGGATTGCTATTTCGTGCGCGCATCAGACCAGCGCCCGGCGCATAGCCCCCAGCGGATCGGAGTACAGCGAACTCAAGGACACCACGCTCGCGGCGTGCGCCTGCACTCGGTCGCCGAATCCGGTGACCCGGACGTCGGCGCCCGACGGCGACGCGAGCGCGCGCGCGACGTGCGGTGCGGCCTCCGGGTACGCGGTGAACGCCTGGCCGCCGAGGATCACCCGGTCCGGGTTGAACAGGTCACGGAGCATTGCGACGGACCGCCCCAGCACCTGTGCCCGTTCCACGAGGATCTCGTGGGCCTCGCGAGAGCCGTTGCGGGCCAGCGCGTACAACGCGGTGACGGACGTCGCACCCGCGTCGAGCAGGCCGGCGGCGCGCGCCCGGGTCAGCACCGCCCGGTCGGCGACGGTGGCCTCGAGGCATCCGCGGGCACCGCAGGCGCACGGCACGGACGATCCGGTGGGCAGGTGCGACACCGAGCCCGGGCCGCCGCGCGGTGTGTGCACCCGGCCATCGAATGCGATTGCAATACCGACGGTTTCGCGAGCGTAGAAGTACAGGGTGGCACCCTCGACGTCGGCGGTGTCGCGGTCGGGGGTGAGCAGCAACTCGGAGGCGGCCATCGCCTCGACGTGCGCGGCGACGGAAACCGGCAGGCCCAGGCCCCGGCTCACCACGGCCCCGACGGGCGCATCTTCCCAGCCGAGCCGCGGGTGGTCCACGGTTCCGGTGGCCGAGTCGACGCGGCCGCCGAGCGCGACGCCCGCCCACAGCGGCGTGCGCCGGTGCCAGCGCGACGCGAAGGCCCTGGCGCTGCCGGCGATCGCCCCGAGCGCCGCCTCCTGGCCGCCGTGCGGGGTGGGGATCTCCACCGCGCCGATCACGCGCCCGCGCAGATCGCTCGCGACGATGCCGGTGACGGCCGCCCCGATGTGGATGCCGACGGTCAGGTAGCGCTCGTGGTCGGTCTCGAACGGCACCCGGGGCCGGCCCACGGCACCGGACGCGGTCAGATCGGGCCGCTCCCGGAGCAGGCCCGCGGTGAGCAGCGCCGAGACCTGCCGGTTCACGGTGGCGATGCTCGCGCCCGTCGCCGCCGCCGCCTGGTCGCGGCAGATCGGCCCGCGCGCCGCGGCGACCCGGAACACCGCGGCGGCGGTGCCGTCGGCGATCCTCAGCTCGGGCGGCACGATCTGCACGCGCGTCGTCGATCGCACCCGGGCGGTGGCACTACGGGAACGGACGCCCGATCCGGATTTCGGACGAATAATGTTGGCGGACAAGATATTTGACGTAGCTACTGCAGTCACTACGGCTCTTCCTCGGGATCGGGTCCGCAGACCCGGGGCGTGGCAGGGAGGCGCCGATCCGCTCGATCGTGAGGCAGAGATCCCCGGCCGACGGCCGGGGAAACGAGGCGGGGCGCGAAGGGCGGTGTCAGCGACAACACAGTTCGCGCGCCAGCGGCAGCCGCGAGCCCAGCGCGGCGGTCACGTAGGTGACCCGCGGAGCACGGAGACGGCGAGCTGGCATATTCGCAACCTAGCCGCTGCGCGCCACCTGTGTCCAATCCGCACTGTGTCCGATCCGCACGGCGGCCGATCCGCACAGTGTCCGATCCGCACGGCGGCCGATCCGCACAGTGTCCGATCCGCACGGTGTCCGATCCGCACGGCGTCCGATCCGCACGGCGTCCGATCCGCACGGCGACGCGGCGGCAACGGTCCCGATCACGGTGACGGAAACCCTCACGCCGGGCCCGTCGCCGGTGATGAGGTCGACGGCACCAACGTTCGGTCTACGAAAGGTCCCCCATGTCTGTGGATTTCGATACCCGCACCCCATCCGCTCGCGACGTGTCCGTGGTCCGTCTGGGCGGGCACATCGGGGCCCGCATCGACGGCGTGCGGCTCGGCGGCGATCTCGACGAGGTCACCGTCGAAGCGATCCGTCGCGCCCTGGCCGAGCACAAGGTGATCTTCTTCCGGGAACAGCACCACCTCGACGACGCGTCGCAGTACGCGTTCGCCGAGTTGCTCGGCACGCCGACCACCGCGCACCCGACGGTCACCTCGCGCGGGGCGCACGTGCTGCCGATCGACTCCGACTACGGCAAGGCGAACAGCTGGCACACCGACGTCTCGTTCGTCGACCGCATCCCGAAGGCGTCGATCCTGCGCGCGGTGGAACTGCCCGCCTACGGCGGTTCGACCACGTGGGCTTCCGGTGTGGCGGCCTACGAGGGCCTGCCCGCCCCGCTGCAGACCCTGGCGGAGAACCTGTGGGCCACCCACACCAACCTGTACGACTACGCCGCCGAGAGCGCGGAGCACCTCCGCGACGGCGCCGACGAGCGGGTCGCCGGGTACCGCGCCGAGTTCCGGTCCGAGTACTTCGAGACCCAGCACCCGGTGGTGCGCGTGCACCCCGAAACCGGGGAGCGGTCGCTGCTGCTCGGCCACTTCGTCAAGGACTTCGTCGGGTTGAGCGGCCGGCAGTCGCAGGCGCTGTTCCGGCTGCTGCAGGACCACCAGACCCGGCTGGAGTACACCACCCGCTGGAACTGGGCCGCCGGGGACGTGGCGGTGTGGGACAACCGCGCCACCCAGCACTACGCCGTCGCCGACTACGACGGCCTGCACCGCCACCTGAACCGCATCACCCTCGCCGGTGACGTCCCGGTGAGCGTGCACGGCGAGGCCAGCCGGGCCGTCGCCGGTGACGCGAGCGCCTACTCGGTCGTCGAGGTGCCCCGGCCGCTCGCGTCGTGACGGGCGCCGCGGTCGCGCGGACTCCCGCGCGACCGCATCCGGGGCACCCTAGGATCGCCTGCATGACGATTTCTCCCGAGTCCCGCGTCGCCGTCGTCACCGGTGCCTCCTCCGGCATCGGCGAGGCCACCGCCCGAACCCTCGCAGCCCAGGGCTTCCACGTCGTCGTCGGCGCTCGCCGCGTCGACCGGATCGAGAAGCTCGCGGACGAGATCGGGGGCACGGCCCTCGAGCTGGACGTCACGGACGAGGACTCGGTGACCGCCTTCACGACGGTGCTCCCCCGGGTGGACGTCCTGGTCAACAACGCGGGCGGCGCCAAGGGCATGGCCCCGGTCGGCGAGGCGGACCTCGACGACTGGCGCTGGATGTGGGAGACCAACGTCCTCGGCACGCTGCGGATGACGAAGGCACTGCTGCCGAAGCTCGTCGACTCCGGCGACGGCCTGATCGTCACGATCACGTCGGTGGCGGCGTTCCACGCCTACGACAACGGCGCGGGCTACACCTCCGCCAAGCATGCCCAGGCGGTGTTGCACCGGACGCTGCGCGGTGAGCTGCTCGGCAAGCCGGTGCGCCTGACCGAGATCGCGCCGGGTGCGGTGGAGACCGAGTTCTCCCTCGTGCGGTTCGAGGGTGACGCCGAGCGCGCCGCCAAGGTGTACGAGGGCATCACGCCGTTGGTGGCCGAGGACATCGCGGAGATCGTCGGGTTCGTCACGTCGCGTCCGCCGCACGTGAATCTGGACCAGATCATCGTGCAGCCGCGCGACCAGGCCGGCCCCATGCGCTTCCACCGCACCGCCGAGTAGGAACCGGTGGGCATCGAGGGGGACGCGGGGCAGCGCCGCCTCTCCCCGGGGCCGTTGCTCGACGTGCGGGGCCGTCTCGCCGAGACCGGATGGGCCGGCACCGAGGTCCGGACCTACGACCGGTCCCGGGTCGCGGCGCCGCGGTGGCGGATCAAGGAGTGGGACTACTACTGCGTGCTCGCCGACGGCGACGACGGCCCGTTCGGTCTCGCGCTGACCGTCGCCGACAACGGCTACGTGGGCCTGCTCGGCGTGAGCTGGCTCGACCTGACCAGCCGTGCGGACACCACCGAGAACGCGATGATCCCGTTTCCGCTCGGACGGCTGCGGCTGCCCGCCTCCGCGGACGCGGGCGATGTGGCGGTCGACCGGCGCGGAATACGACTCGAGTTCCGGCACGAGCGCGGCGCCCGGCACCTGATCGTCCGGCATCCCGGATTCGCGGGCGGCCGGGGCCTGTCGGGCGAGGTGGTGCTCACCCCGCCCGGTGCCGAGCGGATGGTCGTCGCGATTCCGTTCCCCGGCGACGAGCGGGCGTTCTACTACAACCAGAAAATTCCCGGCCTCACCGCCGTCGGCAGCATCACGGTCGGCGGCCGTGAGCACACCTTCGACGCCGCTTCGGCGTTCGGGGTGTTCGACTGGGGCCGGGGCGTGTGGACGTACGACAACACCTGGTTCTGGGCGTCCGCATCGGGACGGCACGAGGGGCGTCCCTTCGGGTTCACCGTCGGCCACGGCTTCGGCGACACCGCCGCGGGGAGCGAGAACATGCTCCTGCTCGACGGCGTGGCACACAAGCTGGACCGGGTGCGGTTCCATCTGCCTCCCGGCACCTACGAGGGCGCGCCGTGGCGGTTCTCGAGCACCGACGGCCGGTTCGAGATGGGGTTCGAGCCGATCCTCGATCGCGCTGCCGACGTGAACGCCCTCGTCCTGCGCTCGACGCAGCATCAGGTCTTCGGCCGGTTCACCGGCCACGTCACGCTCGACGACGGCGCCCGGCTCGAGGTGCGCGAGCTTCTCGGATTCGCCGAGAAGGTGCGCAACCGCTGGTAGTGCGCCGTCCCTACAGCGCCGACATCGACTGCCAGGTGGGCCAGTCGATCGCCCAGTCGTACAGGTCGCCGTCCGCGGCGGACAGCTCGATCGACGTTCCGGACACCTCGACCGGGTCGCCGTACACGGCCGTCGCGAAATACTCCTGGGCGTCCCCGAGCGAGAGGTTGATGCAGCCGTTGGTGACGTTGGTCGCGCCCTGCTGGCCGAGGGTCGCGGGGTTGGCATGGATGAACTCGCCGTTGTTGGAGATCCGCACCGCCCAGCGTTCCCGCACGTTCTCGTAGTACGGCGGGTTGGACATCAGGAAGTCCTCGTGCTTCTCGGTGACGACGTGGACGCCGCTGCGAGTGACGTTGCGGGCTTCGTTGCCCTGCCCGTAGCTCACCGGGATGTCCATGATCGTCACCCCGTCGCGCACGACCTGCATGCGGTGCGAGGTGGCGTCGGCCACGACGACCTGGCTCCGGCCGACGGTGAAGTCGAGGGTGAGGTCCTCCGCCCCATAGGCGCCGTCGCCGTAGTCGAGGCCGTAGAGCCGCGCGTCGAGGTGCACCGCGGTGCCCGGCGTCCAGTACTGCTGCGGACGCCAGTGCGCGCGGGCACCGCCGTTGTCGTCGGGCAGCCACGCCCAGCTGCCGACGGTCGGCGGGTCGGTCCCGACCACCATGGCTTTCTCGACGGCGGCCTTGTCGGTGATCGGGCCGTCGAACTGGACGATGATCGGGGCGGCGATCCCGACCGGCTGTGCGTCGGCGATGTTCAGGTTCGCGGAGACGACCCGGTCGGGGTCGACGGTGTCGAAGCTGCCCTCGACGGCCACGGACTCGCCGTCGGAGCCGACGGCCGTGCCGGACCAGCGGTAGGTCGCGCCGTAGCCGAGCGGCTCGGCGACGGTGTAGCTGCGGCGGTCGGCGGCGAGGGCGCCGCGCACGACGGTGCTCGTTCCGATGTTCGTGAGGGCGACGTCGGTGAGCTCGCCGTCGGTGACCGAGACGCGGATCGGGGCGGTGGGGTTCACGTCGGTGGCGCCGTCGGCGGGGTCGGTGACGATCGACGCGACGGGTGCGGTGCCGGCGGGTACCGCGCTCCCGCCGGGGCCCGACGAACACGCCGCGAGCACGGCGACGAGTGCGAGCAGCCCCATCCACAACAACCGACGACTTCGTTCACCCAGGTGGAGCACTCCGACGAGGGTACGCCCGCCGCGCTGTCGCGTCGCGGCAGGTCCGGCGGAACGACGCTCAGACGAAGCAACCCACGGTGACCGGCTCCGGCTCGAGCCGCACACCGAACGCGTCCTGCACGCCGTCGCGCACCTCCCGCGCGAGGGCCACCAGATCGGCGGTGGTCGCGGTGCCGCGGTTGGTGAGCGCGAGGGTGTGCTTGGTGGACAGCCGCGCCGGCGCGCCGGGGCCGGGGAAGCCCTTGCCGAACCCGGCCCGCTCGATCAGCCATCCCGCGGAGAGCTTGGTGCCGCCACCGGCGGGGAACCGCGGGATCCGCACGTCGGGCCCGACGCGTTCCTCGACGGCCGCGAGCACGCGGGGCAGCTCGTCGTCGGCGAGCACGGGGTTGGTGAAGAACGACCCGGCACTCCAGGTGTCGGGATCGTCCGGATCGAGCACCATGCCCTTGCCCCGGCGCAGGGCGAGCACCTCCTCGCGGACCTCCGCGGCCGGGCGGCGCTCCCCCTCCTCGGCATGCAGGGCCGCCGCCAGCTCCCGGTAGCCGAGGGGGGCGCTGGCCCCGTCCGGCCGCACGGCCAGGTCGACCTCGAGGACCAGGGCGTCGTCGGAGTGCTTGAGCACGCTGGTGCGGTAACCGAGCCCGAGGTCCTCGGGACCGACCCACCGCACGTCGCCGCTGGTGCGGTCGAGCAGCCGCACGGCCCTCAGGATCGACCCGACCTCGACGCCGTAGGCGCCGACGTTCTGCACCGGGGTCGCACCCGTGGAGCCGGGGATGCCGGACAGGCATTCGAGCCCGCCGAGTCCCGCCTTCACGGTCAGGGCGACGACGTCGTCCCACCCGGCGCCGGCCTCGGCGCGCACGGTGTCCTCCCCCGGCTCGATCCCGGTGGTCGCGATACGCACGACCACACCGTCGAACCCGGCGTCGCCGATCACCAGGTTGGAGCCGCCGGCCAGGACGAGGGTGGGGACGTGTGCCGCGTCGAGCAGCCGGACGACCTCGACGAGGGTGTCGGTGGTGGTGCACTCGGCGAGCAGCCGGGCCGGACCGCCGAGCCGCAGCGTGGTCAGCGTCGAGAGCGGCACGTGTTCGGACACGGCGGCGCCCGCCTCGACGAGTTGGGCCCCAATACGCGGATCAGACACCCGCAAACGGTAGCGTGCCGACCATGGGCAGCCGCATCGACCATTACTCGCACTACGCGTTCCCCGTCGCCACAGTGCACGCGGCGCTCGTCGACGAGAACTACTGGCGGACCCGCCTGGCGGAGATCGGCGGGCCGGGCGCGACGCTCGAGGACGTGCGCACCGGTGACGGGACGATCGACCTGCACATGACCCAGTCCATCCCGGCCGAGCACCTGCCGAGCTTCGTCACCAACTTCCATCCCGGCGACCTGGTCATCCATCGGCACGAGTCGTGGCAACCACTGACCGGGGACCGCGCGACGGGTCGTTTCTCCGCGCACGTGGACGGGCTGCCGGGCAAGGTGGACGGCACGTCCACGATGGCGCCGGACGGCGCGGGCACCATCGTCGAGATCGACGGCGAGGCCGAGGTGCGGATCCCGTTCCTCGGCGGCAAGATCGAGGGCATCATCGTCGAGCAGATCGTCGAACTGTTCGACGTGGAGCGCACCTTCACCGCGAAGTGGCTGTCCGAGCCGCACTGACGCGGCCGTTGCGGGACGGTGACGATTTCCGTCGCTCGGTAACGAACCGGTAACCTCGCGTGTCATGGCCCGGCGAATCGACTACTCCGCCCGCTATCCGTACAGCCCGGAGCAGGTGTACGAGGCGCTCTCGGACCGCGCGCACTGGGAGGCGCGCATCGTCGAGATGCGCAAGTACTCCGAGAACCACCTCGCGGAGTTCGAGGTGTCGGACGACGGTATCGACCTGGTCCTGCACCACGTCCTGCCGCGCACGGAACTGCCCGAGATCGCCCGGACGGTGATGAAGAAGGACATGATCATCACCCGCAAGGAGACGTACACCCCCTGCGGCGACACGATCACCGGCAGCTACCAGGCCTCGGTCCCCGCGGGTCCCGGCAGCCTCACCGGCACGATGGAACTGTTCGCGTCGGACGGCGGCAGCACCCTGCGCACCACCTCGGAGGCCAAGGTCTTCCTGCCGTTCATCGGTGGCAAGCTCGAGCAGCTCATGCTCGTCAACCTCGTCGACCTGTTCCGCACCGAGGCGGAGATCACCGCCGGCTGGCTCGCGCGCCGGTTCGGGTAGTCCCCCGTGCGCGCCCCGCGCCCGGAAGGTGTCGTCACCCGCGGCACCACGGGCATCAACCGCCTGCGCCGCAGCGACCGCTGGCTGATGCACCACCCCGACGTCGCCCGCGTCCTGCACTCCCGGGACGACGCGCTGGTTGTCGACCTCGGCTACGGCGCGATGCCGGTGACCACCCTCGAGCTGGCCGCACGGCTGCGCACGGTGCGCCGCCGCCTGCGGGTGGTGGGTCTCGAGATCGATCCCGACCGGGTGGTGCCGGGGCGGGACGGCGTGGAGTTCGCCCGCGGGGGCTTCGAGCTGGCCGGGCTCCGGCCGGTGCTGATCCGCGCGTTCAACGTGCTGCGCCAGTACCCGGAGGATGCGGTGGCGCCGGCGTGGGATCGGCTTCGGTCCGGGCTCGCGCCCGGCGGGTTGCTGCTCGACGGCACCTGCGACGAACTGGGCCGGCGGTGCGCGTGGGTGCTGCTCGACGAGCACGGCCCGCGCACGCTCACACTGGCGTGGAGCCCGTTCCATTCGGACACCCCGTCGGACCTGGCCGAGCGTCTGCCGAAGGCGCTGATCCACCGCAACGTGCCGGGGGAACGGATCCACGAGCTGCTGCAGGCGGCGGATCGGGCCTGGGCGTCGGCGGCACCGCACGCGGCGTTCGGACCGCGCGTGCGCTGGCGCGCGACGCTGGAGCTGCTGCGGGCCCAGGGCGTGCCGGCGGCACCGCAACGCCGGCGGCTGCGGGACTGCGTGCTGACCGTGCCGTGGGACTTCGTCGCCCCGGCGGAGGCTCAGCCGGCCGCGAGCAGTGCCAGCTCGATGCGGTCCGCGACGGCCGCGGGCTGATCGACGACCGCGGCGTGCAGTTGCGCCGAGGTCACCCGTCCGATGGCGATGGCGTCGCCGACGAGTTCGTCGAGCACCTCCTGGGAGACCCCACCCGCGGCGAGGTCGACGGCGGTCCGCGCGGGGGTGGTGATGCGGAAGCACCCGACCTGCTCGCAGTCCTGTGCGCGCAGCTGCCGGTGGTGCAGGGCGAGCCGGTTGCTCGGCACGGTTCGTTGGTCGGCCGTCGACAGGTGCAGGAAGCGGGGTTGCAGGTGCCCCATGCCGTGCAGGTCGGCGGCGCTCTGGTGCGAGACCACCGCCGCGCCCTCGTACCAGGCACACCACTGCGCGAACTCGTCGAACTTCGTGTGCGGGCTGTCCCCGAGCCGGAACAGGTCCGATTCGATCCGGACCCAGTGCCCGGCCGCGATCCGGCCGACGAAGTCGATCGTGGCGATGCCGTGGGCAATGGCCTGTCGCGCGGTGAAGAAGCCCGCCTGCGCGAGCGCGGTATGTCGCAGGGCCTCGTCCGGATCCACCCGGCCGGAGGCGTCGTGTTCAGGTTCCGTCCAGCCCGTCATGCCGCCACAGTACCCGAACAACTGTGTCCTACCTCACACTTTCTGGTAGTGGGACCGCATCTTCACAGACCTTCCTCAGAGTTCTTCGGAACAATCCGGAACCATGACGAACCGGAAGCGCATCCCCTTCGCCACCATCGGCATCGTCCTCGCCGTCGTGCTGGTCGCGGTGCTCGTCGGCGCCGAGGTGTACGTCCGCAACCGTGCCACCAACTGCCTCGCGCAGTCGTTCGAGAGCGAACTCGGCACGAACGTCGACGTGGATCTCGGGTGGAAGCCGGTGCTGCTCTCGCTGGTGGACAAACAGGTCTCGTCCGTCACGCTCGACAGCGACGACACGGCCTTCGGCCCCGCCCAGGAGATGCAGGTGCACGCCGTGGTCCGCGACGTGGATCTGCGGGAGAGCGCCGCCGGGGCCGGGACCATCGGCAGCTCGAACGCCGACGTGGTGTGGCCGTCGTCGGGCATCCTCGCGACGGTGCAGACCCTGCCGCTCGGCTCGCTGATCACCGACGTCACCCCGGACGCGAACGCCGGCACCCTCCGCTTCACCGTGGGCGGCGCGGGCCTGGCGGAGCTGACCGTGCGGCCGGAGGCCCGGAACGGGACGATCGCCGTCGAGACGGTCGACGCGTCGCTGTTCGGCATCGGGTTGCCCACGGCACTGGTCGACGGCATCGTCCAGATCCTCACCGAGAGCCTGCAGCAGTACCCGCTGGACATGCAGGCGACGGCGGTGTCGGTCACCGACTCCGGCATCGAGGTGACGCTCGAGGGCGGCACCTACACGATGCCGGAGGCCCCGGCCGGACAGCAGCCGCAGAACCAGCTCGACGACTGCTGAGGCCGCAGCCCAGTGCTCACTCCGGCAGGTCGTCGAGCACCGCGCGGGTGCCGGACAGGCCGAGCCGGGTGGCGCCGGCCTCGATCATGGCCAGCGCCGCCTCGGCCGTGCGGATGCCGCCGCTGGCCTTGACGCCGAGCCGCCCGCCCACCGTCTCGGCCATCAACCGCACCGCGTGCACCGACGCACCCCCGGCGGGATGGAACCCGGTGGACGTCTTGACGAAGTTCGCGCCGGCCCGCTCGGCGGCCCGGCACGCCTCGACGATCGCCTCGTCCGACAGCGTCGCCGACTCGATGATCACCTTCAGCACGGGCTCGAACCCGATCGCCTCGCGGACGGTGAGGATGTCGGCGAGCACGGCGTTGAAGTCCCCGGCGACGGCCGCGCCGATGTCGATCACCATGTCGATCTCGGCGGCGCCCTGATCCACGGCGAGCCGGGCCTCGGCGCCCTTGATCAGCGAATGGTGCTTGCCCGACGGGAAGCCCGCCACGGTGGCGACGACGAGTCCGTCCGCCCGCAGCGGCAGCATCGACGGCGACACGCACACCGACCAGACGCCGAGCTCGCGGGCCTCGTCGACGAGCGCGCGCACGTCGGCACCCGACGCCTCGGGCTTGAGCAGGGTGTGGTCGACCATCGCGGCGACCCGGGCACGGGTGAGGGTGGTCTCCGGCATACCCGTCAGCTTTCCACAGCGATATTCCGTTGCCCGGCGCGACGCCGGTGTCCACACTGCTCTCGTGTTCATCCGACGAGAACTTCCCGCCGACGTCCCCGCGATCGGCGACGTGCACCGCGCCGCATTCGCGCCGCTCACCCCCGACGGCGCGGAGCCGGTCGAGCCCGGCCTGGTCGAGGCGCTGCGCGCGGGCCCGGCGTGGCTGCCCCGGCTGTCATTGGTCGCATCGGATACCGAGGGCACGGTCGTCGGGCACGTGTGCGTCACCCGCGGCACGGTCGACGGCGAGCCGGCGCTGGCGCTGGGGCCGATCGGGGTGCTGCCGGAGCTGCAGCGCGCCGGCGTCGGGGGCGCCCTGATGCACGCGGTGCTCGGCGCGGCGGATGCCCTCGACGAGCCGCTCGTGGTGCTGCTCGGGCATCTGGACTACTACCCGCGTTTCGGATTCGTCCCGGCCGCCGAGCTCGGTGTCGAACCCGACGTGCCCGAGTGGGCGTCGCACCTGCAGGCCCGCGCGCTCACCGCCCACCGGCCGCAGCTGCGCGGCGTCTTCCGCTACGCTCCTCCGTTCTACGAGATCGGCTAGCGCGAGCGGGCTGTTGTGGTGGCGAGCGGGAGGTTCCTGAGCCCTGCCCTCGCGGTTCGCCGCGGGATCCACCCGCTCGACGCGAGATGTACCCGCTCGACGTCCCGGGCGCTCGCCATCCAGCATTCGGAACCGAAACGTTCGGAACTGCAATAGGGTATCGGCTGCACTCCCGCTGGGCATCCGAGGTTCCGTCCCCGGATTCGAGACCCCGAGGACGAGGCATGACCGACGCAGTCGACGAGACGGCACGGCTCGCGAACACCTTCGACGACGCGAGCGGCGACTTCGACCGGCTCACCCCGACGGTGTGGGGCCCGGCCGGGCAGGCGCTGGTCTTCCAGCTCGGTCCCGGTCCCGGCGCGACGGTGCTGGACGTGTGCTGCGGCGCCGGTGCCTCGGCGCTGCCCGCGGCGGCGGCGGTGGGACCGACCGGCCGGGTCCACGCGGTCGACGTCGCCGACGAACTGCTCGAGCTCGGCCGGCTCGTCGCCGCCGAGCGGGCGCTGCAGAACATCGACTTCGTGTGCGCCGACGCCACCACGTGGGAGCCACCCTCCGCGGTCCCGGAGGCCGGGTACGACGCGCTCGCCATCTCCTACGGCGTGTTCCTGCTGCCCCACATGGACGCCACGTTCGATCGCCTGGTGGGCCTGGTGCGGCACGGCGGCCGGATCGGCGTCACCGTGTGGCGGGCCGGGGCGATGGAGGAGATCAGCGCGACGCTGTTCGACGTCGTCGGCCGTCGCAACCCGGCAGTGGCGGGCCGGCCGTCGCTGCGGGACCGGACGCCGCTGCACGCGATCGATCTGCCGCGCACCCTCGAGGCGTGGCTCGCGGCCGCCGGCACCCACTCGGTGGAGGTACGCACCCTGTCGAATCTGCTGCCCGCCACCGAGGAGCTGTGCTGGGCGCTGGTGACGGGATCGGGCCTGCGAGCAGTCCTGGCCGGGCTCGACGCCGACGCCGTCGCCGCGGTGCGTGCCGAGTTCCTGGCGGCCGTCACCGAGCGCGGCATCCACACGATCGACGCGACCACCCTCGTCGGGACCGCCACCGTCCGGCGGCCCCCGGCGACGGTGTGACCGGCCGGAACGACCCGGACTCCCACCTGAGACACTGGACGGCATGACCTCCGCTGCCTCGTCCGACGACCGTCGGTATGTACTGTCACTGGGCTGCCCCGACGCCACCGGCATCGTCGCCCGCATCTCGACCTTCCTCGCGGACGTGGGCGGCTCGATCGTCGAAGCCGGCTACCACGCGGACCCCGACAGCGGCTGGTTCTTCACTCGTCAGGCGGTGCGCGCGTCCTCCATCCCGCTCGGCCTCGACGAACTGCGGGCGCGGTTCGCGACCGTCGCGGCGGAGCTGGGCCCGGAGACCGAGTGGACGCTGCAGGACACCGGCGAGACCAAGCGGGTGGTGCTCCTCGTCAGCAAGGAAGGTCACTGCCTGCACGACATCCTCGGTCGCGTGGCGGCCGGCGAGCTGAACGCGGAGATCTGCGCGGTCGTCGGGAACCACCCCGACCTCGAGCGGGTGACCCGCCGGCACGGCATCGACTTCCACTACGTGTCCTTCCCCAAGGACCCCGAACAGCGCGGGCCCGCGTTCGAGCAGGTGCGCAAGCTCGTCGACGTGCACGATCCGCACGCCGTCGTGCTGGCGCGGTTCATGCAGATCCTGCCGCCCGAGCTGTGCGAGCACTGGGCGGGCCGGGCGATCAACATCCACCACAGCTTCCTGCCGTCGTTCATCGGCGCCCGGCCCTACCATCAGGCCTTCGCGCGCGGCGTGAAGCTGATCGGCGCGACGTGCCACTACGTCACCCCCGAACTGGACGCCGGCCCGATCATCGAGCAGGACGTGGTGCGCGTCGGTCACGCCGACACGGTCGGCGACATGGTGCGCCTCGGCCGCGACGTCGAGAAGCTGGTGCTGGCCCGCGGTCTGCGCTGGCACCTCGAGGACCGGGTGCTGGTGCACGGCAGCAAGACCGTCGTCTTCAGCTGACGTCCCGTTCCGGGGATCACCCGTCACCCGACCGTGACGGTGCGGCTGTGCCAGCCGGTCGCGCCGTCGGGGATGGGCGGGCGACGTTGCTCGTCCTGCACCCGGCCCTCGCCGTCGGTCGCCCGCACCGCGAGCACGTGCGTACCGGGCGTCGCGTCCCACCGCCACGTCCACTGCCGCCACGTGTCGAGGGAGTACTCCTCGGCGAGCACGGCGTCGTTCCAGGCGCCGCCGTCGACCCGGACCTCGACGCGGTCGATGCCGCGCTGCTGAGCCCACGCGGTACCGGCGACGATCACGGGCCCGGGTTCGAGCCGGCCGAACGCGGCGGGGACGTCGATGCGCGAGGCCGTCCGGACGGGCGCCTTCTCCGCCCAGCCGCGCCGCGTCCAGTAGGCCTCGGCCCGGTCGAAGCGGGTCAGTTCCCAGTCGACGACCCACTTGGTGGCGGAGACGTACCCGTACAGGCCCGGCACCACCTGCCGGGCCGGGTACCCGTGTTCGAACGGCAGCGGCTCGCCGTTCATCGCGACGGCGAGCAGGGCGTCGCGGCCGTCGAGGACGGCGGCGACGGGGGTGCCGCAGGTGAAGCCGTCGACGCTGGTGGACAGGAGCATGTCGGCGTCGGGGCGGACCCCGGCCCGCGCGAGCAGGTCGCTCATCCGGTATCCGATCCAGCGGGCGTTGCCGACCAGGTCGCCGCCCACCTCGTTGGACACGCAGGTGAGTGTGAGGATCCTCTCGACGGGTTCGAACGCGGCCAGGTCGGCCCAGGTGAGCGTCACCTCCCGCTCGACCAGGCCGTGGATGCGCAGCTGCCAGTCGGCGGTGCGCAACCGCGGCACCTGGAGCGCGGTGTCGATGCGATAGAACTCCGCCGGTGAGGTGAGGAAGGGGGTGGCCCCGGGGACCGTCACCTCGGTGCCGGCGGGCACGGGTGCGGTGGCCCGGGCGGGCCGCGGGATCAGGAACCGGGCGCGGTCCTCGACGGCCCGCGTCAGCCGGTCGGTGAGGTAGCGGCCGGTGGCGCCGGCGGCCACGGCCACGGCGGCCGCGGAGCCGACCACCGTGAGGAACCGCCGGCGCGGCCACCGCGACGCCGGAGTTTCCGGTATGTCGTCGCGGACGTCGGATCGGGCGAGCAGCCGGATGGAGTACTGCAGCAGCGCCGCGCCAGCGAGGGCGCCGACGACCGTGGGCACCGCGGCGACGGCCGTGGCGCCAGGCCGGCTCAGCGCCGCGTACACGCCCACCGCGGCCAGGGCGAGGATCACGAGGCCACCGCGCGGACGGCCGGGCTGCTCGAGCAGCCCCGCCCCCACGGCGAGTACCGCCAGGATCACCGACATGCCGATGAACAGCGCCGGCTTGTCGGACGTGCCGAAGGTGTCGATCGCGAACTCGCGGGCCCACGCCGGGGCTCGGTCGACCGTGGTGGCGCCGACGGCGTAGAACGGTGACGACGCGGGCCCGATCAGCACGGCGAGCAGTTCGCCGACGCCGAGAACCACGCCGAACGCGACGAGGCCGGCGAAGGCGCGGGCCGCGCGGTGGCGCGCCACTGTCATGGGTCTCCTCCCGGTGGACTACACCGGTGGTTCGGCGCCGCGCCCGCCGCGGATGGGACCTCAGGCGCCGGCCGGCATGCGATCGCGTTCGGCCAGGTGCAGCAGTTCGTCGTCGAAGGCGTCGATCGCCTCGACCGAGCTCATGTGCCCGATCCCGTCGAGGACCACGAGCCGCTCGAGGTGCCCGCAGGTCTTCAGGGTCTCGGCGAGCTTGCGGGCGTGCACCGGCGGAGTGAGCCGGTCCGCGGTGCCGACGAGCACGGTCGTCGGGACCGTGAGGTGGTCGAGCCCGTCGCGGATGTCGAAGGCGCTCAGCGCGGTGCCCCAGTTGCCGCGGGCCCGCGGCGTGCAGCCGAGCACGATCTTCTCGCAGAAGGCCACCTCGGCGGTGCTCGAGCCGGGCGCGAGCGCGACATACTTCAGGGCCCGGGTGGTGACAGGGGAGGCGACGAGCGGAAGGGCGGCGCCGAGGAGCCGCCGCGCGACGGGCTCCTGCACCCGCCCCAGCCGGGACGGCAGCAGCGCGGCCTCGGCGAGCAGGCTGTCGGTGCCGGTGCTCGCGAGCAGCGCACCGGAGGCCTTCTCCCGCACCTGCTCGGGGTGGCGGCCGGCCCACGCGATGATGCTCATGCCGCCCATGCTGTGACCGGCAAGGACTGCCTTGCGGCCGGCCGGCACCGTCGCCTCGAGGACCGCGGCGAGGTCGTCGGCGAGGACGTCGGGGCCGAAGGTCCGGGTACCGAGGTCGCTGCCGCCGTGTCCGCGCTGGTCGTAGGTGATCACCCGGTAGCGGCCGGCGAGGGCGTTGATCTGCGGGATCCAGTAGTCGGCGTTGCAGGTCCATCCGTGGCTGAGCACGATCGGGTCGGCGTCCGGGTCGCCGTAGGCGCGGACGTTGAGGTGGGCACCGTCGTCGGTGGTGATGTCGATGACGTCGGGTTCCACCGTCGGCGGCGCGAGCAGTGCGTGCGGGGGCCGGTCGGCGGCGCGCAGCACGGCGCGGCGACGGCGGGCGCGGTAGACCACGACGCCGGCAACGGCAGCGGCGCCGGCCACCCCGGCGATCGCCAGGGTGGTCCTGCGGGACGGCTTCTTCACCTGTGTTGTTCTCCTGGTTGCTGGAACGACGGCCGTCGCGACGTGCGGCGGCCGGGGGGACGGTCGCGCGGTCACAGGACGTGGGCGCGGCGGAGCAGCAGGGTGGACGGTCCCCCGATCAGGCCGACGTCGTCGAGGAACTCGATCGTCCGTCGGGCGCCCTCGCGGAGCCGGTCGTGGTAGTGGGTGTTGGCGCGGACCGCGGCGGTGGCCTCGGCGACGTCGAGTCCCGCGGCGGCGTAGACGTCGTCGTGGACCAGGCTCGTGACGACGAAGTATGCGGAGATGCCCAGCTGCAGCCGGACGCGTGCGCGGTCGGCGCGGGAGAGGTGGCGCGTGCGGCGGACGATCTCCTCACGCGCGTACCGGATGTGGCGGGACTCCTCGATCACATGGATGCGGCTGACGGTGCGGGTGACGGGCTGGACCCGCTCGTCGCGCATGAAGTCGCGCTGCATCATGTCGAGGATCTCCTCGGCGAACAGGGTGCCGCCGAAGGCGAGCGCCCCGCTCGCGGTGGCCTTGAACAGCCGGCCGCTCTCCCGGATCCAGCGCTTCGGCCGGTAGGACGGGATCCCGAAGTGCTGTGCCGCGCGCGCGAACATCGTCGAGTGCCGGCACTCGTCGGCGATCTCGGTGAGCCCGAATTGGACGTAGGCGGTGGCGGGGTCGTGGCGGTAGAGGTCGCGCACGAGCATCTGCATCAGGATCATCTCGAACCAGATGCCGGTGCCGGCGATGCTGGCGGCCTCGTGCTGGGTCAGTACGATCCGTTGCCGCTCGGTCATGGACTCCCACAGGGCGGTGCCGTAGAGGCTGCTCCATTCGGGGGTCATGCCGTACTTGTCGGCGGGGACGGGGGCGTCCCAGTCGATTTCGAGGCCCGGGTCGTAGGAGGAGCGCGCCGCGGACGCCAGCAGGCGTTGGGCGGTGTCCTGCCGGTCGGCGGTGCGGACGGTCCGGGTGAGCGCCATCGTCGATCACCTCGTCTCGGTAATTACCCGTTACTCGAAGTGTCACCAACCTGGCGGCGCTTGTCAAGGCTCCCGTGGACAGCTACCAGCGCCGCTTCTGCACCTCGTCCACCCGCGGCCGCACGTCGACCAGGTACACGCACACGGCGATGACCGCGATGATCCCGAGCATCATGAAGGTGCCCCAGAAGACGACGATCACCAGCAGCGAGGCGGCGAGGATGCCGAGCCACACCGGCTTGGTGAGCTTGTCGACCGCGGGGAACGCCTCGGCCGGCTGCCGCACGGCATGCAGCAGCGCGAAGCCCGCCCCGGCGAGCGCGACGATCTGCAGAGCGAAGATGATCAGGGCGGCGAGAGAATCGACGTTGGGCACGTCCCCATGGTACGAGCAACGGCCCCCACGCGGAGGTCGCGTGGGGGCCGTCGGCGGTTCTACCGACCGGTCGCGATCAGGCGCCGGTGGTCTTGCGCGGCGCGGCCTTCTTGGCGGGCGCCTTGGCCGGAGTCTTGGCCGGAGCCTTGGCCGCAGCCGGGGCGGGCGCCTTGGCCGGAGTCTTCGGCGCGGCAGCCTTCTCCGCGGCCTCCTCGAACTTGGTAGCAGCCTCGTCGAGCTCGAGCGCGGCGGTCTCGACCCGGTCGGCAGCCTCCGCGGCGGCCTCCTGGGCCTGGCCACCGAGGTCGAGCACCCGCATACCGGCCTCCTCGCCGGCGCCGGAGATGGCCTCGCCGACCTCGCCGGCGGTCTCCTCGATCCGGCCGGCGGCGCGCCCGGCAAGCTTGGCAGCCTGCTCACCCACGGCGCGGGTCTGCCGCGCCACGGTGCCGAGAGCATCCTCGGTGAGCTCGACGGCATCGCCGAACGCGGCCTCCGCGCGGCCGATGCTCTCCTCCACGACCGGCTGCTTGCGCAGTCGCTCGATGGTCTCCTCGCCGCGCTCGGCGAGCGCGGTGTAGATGTCGGAGGCCACCTTCAGGTATGCCTCGGCCACCTTGCGCAGCTCCTCGGGAGTGAACTTCTCGCGCAGCTCCGCGAGATCCTCGGGCAGCTCGGCCGGCAGGCCCGCGAGACGCTCGCGCAGGGACTCGACGTTCTCGGTCAGGTCCTCCTGGAAGTCGGCCAGACGGCCCCGGGCGCTGTCGACCCGGTCGGTGACGTCGGTCTGGGTGTTCTCGGCGCGACGGCGGGTCCGGGCCACCACATCGGCCACGGCCTGGACCACGGCGTCGCCGGCGCCGACGGCGGCATACAGCGGGGTGGCGAGGTTCTTCGGATCGGTCATGTCAGTTCTCCTGTTGATCGGGGTCGGTCGCGCCCTGGGGGGCGGCGGCCTCGGATGCGGACGTCTCGGGTGTGGATGCCCCGGGCGCAGATGTCCCGGGTGCGGATGCCGCCCCGGACGGGGTGGAACCGTTCTCGCGGCAGAACGATTCGTAGATGTCGAGCAGGACCTGCTTCTGCCGTTCGTTGAGGACGGCATCGGCGAGCAGCGCGTCGCGCACCGCGCTCTGCGGGCGTTGCTCCAGGATCCCGGCCCGGACGTAGAGGACCTCCGCGGACATCCGGAGACCCTTGGCAATCTGACCGAGCACCTCGGCCGAGGGCTTGCGCAGCCCTCGCTCGATCTGGCTCAGGTAGGGATTGCTGACGCCGGCGAGCTGGGACAGCTGACGCAGGGACACCTGCGCCGCCTCGCGTTGCGAGCGGATGAAACTGCCGATGTCCTGGGCGGCAGTGCTGACCACCCGGGTAGCGATCTCGGTGGCGCCGGACGCGTCATCCCTGTCACCGTCCCCTCCGTCGGCGGGTTCACCCGATTCCTTCGTGGACACAACCTCAGCGTACGCGCCAGTGCTAGCTGTAGCAAGCACCTTGCTAGCACGTGAGGCGTGTCACGCGAACAGCAGGTTCGACAGGGTATAGATGGCCAGGCCCGCGAGCGAGCCGACCACCGTGCCGTTGATGCGGATGAACTGCAGATCGCGTCCCACCTGCAGCTCGATCTTGCGGCTCGCCTCCTCGGCATCCCAGCGTTCGACCGTCTCCCGGATCACCGCCGTGATCTCGTCGGCGTAGTTGGCGGCGATGTACCGGGCCCCGTCCAGCAGCCAGCGGTCGAACTTGCCGCGCAACTCGTGGTCCTCCATCAGTCGCACTCCGAAGTGGATGACGTTCTCGGTGACCTTCGTTCGCAGCGTGCTGTGCGGATCGTCGACCGACTCGAGGATCATCCGCTTGGCCGCCCGCCACGTCGCGGAAGCCAGCTGCGTGACCTCCTCGCGGCCCATGATCTCCGCCTTGACCTTCTCCGCCTTGGCGATGGTGACCGGGTCGTGCTGCAGGTCCCGCGCATAGTCGGCGAGGAACCGGTTCGCGGCCGCACGCACCTCGTGGTCGGGGTTGGAGCGCACCTTCCAGGTGAACTCGACGAGCTCGCGATGAATCCGCTCGCCGAGCAGCAGGTCCACGAACTTCGGCGACCACGACGGCGAGTCGCGGCTGATGATGCGGTCGATCGTCTCCTGGCTGCCGAGGGCCCACTGATGGGCCCGTTCGGCCAGCATGTCGATCAGCGGCATCTGCCGGTTCTCGGCGAGGAGCTCGGACAGCACCCGGCCGATGGGCGGACCCCACTCCGGCTCGGCGATGCGCTTGACGATGGTGTTGTCGATGATCTGCTGGATGTCCTGCTCGCGCAGGACCGTCACGAGGCCCCGCAGCACCGTCGACGTCTCCTGCGCGATCCGCTCGGCGTGATCGGGCTCGGCCATCCAGGTGCCCAGGCGCAGCGGGATCCGGGCGTTCTCGACCTTCGCCGACACCACCTCCGGGGCGAGGAAGTTGGAGCCGACGAACGAACTCAGGCTCGCCCCGAGCTGATCCTTCTTCCGCTTGATGATGGCCGTGTGCGGAACAGGGATCCCGAGCGGATGCCGGAACAGCGCGGTGACGGCGAACCAGTCCGCGAGCGCGCCGACCATTCCGGCCTCCGCGGCCGCCCGCACGTACCCCACCCATTCGCCGGCACCGCGCGACTCCTGCCACCGGCAGAACAGGTAGACCGCGGTCGCCGCGAGCAGAAAGCCGGTGGCGACCGCCTTCATCCGGCGCAGATCCCTGCGCTTGGCTTCATCGTCGATGCTCATCAGCTGCACCTCCACCATTGTGCCGAACCCGCGACCCGCGGGGGCGGGACACGGGTTCGGCACACCGCCTCGCCTACGAACGGGACATCCGCACGGGGTGCGGCACACCCCCCTTATAAACTGGGCGGACGATCGACAGCGAACGGATGTGCCACCCAGTGCCGAACCACCGAGTTCCCCAGCCCCTGCCCCCGACCGACACGCCGGTCCCGACAGCCGCCGCGCCGACCAAGCAGGACGGGCGCAAGCGCCGCTGGCACGAGCACAAGATCGCCCGGCGCGAGGAACTGGTCGACGGCACGATCAAGGCGATCCGGTCCCGCGGGCGCGACGTCGGGATGGACGAGATCGCTGCCGAGATCGGCGTGTCCAAGACGGTTCTCTACCGGTACTTCACCGACAAGAACGACCTGACCACGGCGACCATGCTCCGGTACGTGGAGACGATCCTGGCTCCGCGCATCTACGCGGCGGTGGCGGAGGACCTCGACGAGTACGACCTGACCCGGGTCGCGATCGCCACGTACGTCGAGACCGTCGCCTCGGATCCCGAGGTGTACCTGTACGTGATGACCAACAGCGCCGCGGCCGGGCGCGACGTCGTGGCGAACTCGGAGCGGATGATCGCCGAACTCGTCGCGACGGTGATCGGCGAGCGGCTGCGGCATCTGGAGATGGACTCGGGCGGCTCCGTGCCGTGGGCGTACGCGATCGTGGGCGCGATCCAGCTCGCCACCCACTGGTGGATCTCCAACAAGTCGATGTCGGCGGAGGACCTGACCGACTACCTCACCATGATGACGTGGGGCGGAATTTCCGGGATCGCCGCCGTCGGCGGCTCGCCGGCCCGGTTCAAGAGCGGGCCGCACCCGCTGCTCCCGGAAACCGGCACGCCGTGACCCAGTTCCTGTAACTGACGTTTACATGTAAAGTCGCGGGCATGTCCGACCCACACGACGACGAACCCGACGGCTACCGCGGCCCCGCCGAGGTCACCGTCGGCGAGCAGCACGCCACCACGGAGGTGCAGCTGGGCGGGGCGTTCGACCCGATCAGCGGCCGCTACCGCTGGCGTGGCCGGATCCGGGGCCTCGCGGCAGCCCTGCCGCCGGGCACCGACCTCTCCCCCGGCACCGACGTCCGCCTGACCGTGCCCGGCCCGGGCGGCCCCGCCCCGGCGACCGCCCGGATCACCGAGACGGACCTGTGGGGCAGCCACATGGTCGACGG